>JAFGPJ010000206.1 GCA_016936275.1 Sedimentisphaerales bacterium | reverse complement strand
GGAAGTTATGCCGGATCCACAACCTTCGCCTATAGCGATTGTTGCGTTGGTATGGGCTTTACAATAAATATAAACCGCTTCGGCGGCCTCAACACTTGTAGTGACCGGCGGCGGCGAAGAATTGGTCAGGTTCGGTTTGATAATAATCAACCCTTGTTTTGGCAAACGGGCGCCGGCTCCAGCCAAATCGAGCGCCCTGGATATGCTGGTCCTATAATCGATAAACTTTATTTTAACGACCTTGCTCATCAGCGAAACAATGATTATAACATATAATAATTCCGGGCAAAATAATCTGGAAATGGGCCTTGACTGTCAAGAATTTTTGAGTAAGTTTATAGGTTTTTGTAAATAAAGGCGTGGGGAGCGGAGCGATAATTGGTATTTGTTTTCTGGAGATGGACATGATAGAGGTCAAAGAACTTCGGCGTAGTTTCGGGCCGGTCGTTGCTGTTGACGGAATATCGTTCAATGTTGAAGAAGGAGAAGTCCTGGGTCTTCTCGGTCCAAACGGGGCCGGCAAGACAACCGCGATGCGCATACTCGCGTGCTTTCTGACACCCGACAGCGGTACGGCAACAATTTGCGGGCATGATATCTTAAAAAATCCCATCGATGTAAGGAGGTCACTCGGATACCTGGCGGAGAACGTGCCGGCATATAACGAAATGACCGTAGGGGGATTTCTGAACTTCATTTGTGACGTCAGAGAGATCAGGGGCAGAAACCGCAAGGAGACACTCGACCGGATTGTTCCGATGTGTTCGATTGATTCGGTTTACCACCAAACTATCGAGACGTTGTCGAAGGGATACAAACGGCGTGTCGGCCTGGCCCAGGCGTTAATGCACGACCCGGATGTGCTGATTCTCGATGAGCCAACCGACGGGCTGGATCCCAATCAGAAGCATGAGGTCAGAAAACTCATACAGAAAATGGCAAAGAGTAAGTGTATCGTTATCTCGACCCATATTCTCGAAGAGGTGGAGGCCGTCTGCTCCAGGACGATCATTATTGCCAAAGGTCGGATACTGGTCGATTCGACACCTAATGATTTGAAAGAGAAATACAAGTGCAGTCTTGACAGCGTATTTCGTAAGATAACCAGGACGGAAAGTGCATCGGTAGCATAAGCTGGTAGAGCATGCACTGCACACTAAATTCGATAATGGTGTGCTTTTGTATAGGAGTAAAATATGAATAGTTTTAAGGCCGTGTTCAAAAGAGAGCTGAAAAGTTATTTTACGACACCTCTTGCGTACGTGTTTCTTGTTATATTCCTGTTTTTCTCAGGTTACCTGACGTTCAAGCAGGGATTCTATGAAATGCGGCAGGCGGACATGAGTGCGTTTTTTCAGAATCTGCCGCTGCTGTTTGTATTCATGGTACCTTCGACGGCCATGCGTATGTGGGCAGAGGAACGCAAAGTTGGTTCGATAGAGCTGCTGTTTACTCTGCCGATAACGATTACACAGGCGGTCCTGGGCAAGTTCCTTGCGGCGTGGCTGTTTTTAGCGATTGCCCTGGCGTTGACTTTTCCCATGGTAATTACGGTTGTGTATCTCGGCGATCCGGATGTAGGCCTGATTATCACCGGGTATCTCGGCAGCCTGCTGATGGCAGGCGGATTTCTTGCTATCGGCTGTTTTTTCTCGGCGGTCAGCAAGAACCAGGTCATCAGTTTCGTACTATCGGTTGTTGCCTGTGCGATACTTGTTTTTGCCGGGATGCCGACGACGCTGAATTATTTCTCGACATTTTTGCCCGCGGGATTAGTCTCAGCTATCGAGACCATGAGCTTTCAGAAACACTTCGAGTCAATACAAAAGGGGGTGCTGAAGTTCGGTGATCTTTCTTATTTTGTATTATTGATTGTCGGATGGATTGCCGCCAGCAGTATTATTTTGGATGAAAGGAAGGCCAAGTAATGAACCGAACGATACGAGCAATTTTGGGAACGGGCTTTGTTCTGGTGATTATTTTCTCGGCCATAAGTATTTGCCAGAATATCGGAAAGCCGTTGAAGCTGGATATTACGGAACAGAAACTCTATACGCTGTCGGATGGGACAAAATCAATTTTGGCCAAGCTGAACCAGCCGATTCGAGCCAAACTTTACTATGCAAAGACGGCCGCTCTGAAGGGGCCGGACCAGATTCGCTTCTTCAACAATTATTACGAGTTTGTAAAAGCGTTGCTGGAGGAATATGTTGCAGTATCGAACGGGATGGTCGAGCTGGAGATAGTGGATCCGAGACCGTTCACTGATGATGAGGAGCAGGCATTGAAGTACGGTCTGAGGCGGTTCCCGATCACTGAGGAGGAAAGCTTTTTCTTCGGCCTGGTGGTGCAGACGCAATTTGGAGTGGAAAAGGCGATTCCTTTTTTCTCGCCGGATCGACAGAATTTCCTCGAATATGATATAAGTTATCTGATAGATACAGCAGTGACCAGGCAGAAAAAGAAAATCGGTGTCCTGAGTTCCCTGCCGGTCATGGGTGACGATGTTACGGGTTATATGGCTCAGATGATGATGCGTCAGGGCCAGCAGCCGCAACCGGCCTGGACTTTTATCGAACATTTACGTAAGCAGTACGAAGTCGAAACGGTTGCAACAGATGTAAATGATATCAATGATGTCGACATTCTGCTGGTGATTCATCCCAAGAATCTACCCGAGCAGACGTTATTTGCAATTGACCAGTATGCGCTCAAAGGCGGCAGAACTATTGTCTGTGTCGATCCTCACTGCTTCTCAGACAGACCTCCGCAAATGCAGATGCAAATACAGATGCAGTATGACAGCAGCTCGGATTTGAATACGCTGTTACTTGCATGGGGCATTGAAATGCCGGCCAAAACATTTGCCGGAGACAGGAGCCTGGCGTCTCTGGCCAACATTCGCGCCAACCAGAGGCCGGAAAGAATCATTGGCTATCTGAACCTGACGCAGGAAGGAAAATGTTTCGCCGAAGATAATGTTATCACAGCCGAGCTTAACGAGGTAAGGTTTTTGTTCTGTGGTATCCTTAAAAAAGTGGCTGAACCGAATGAAGCCGAGGACAGCAATCTGAATATTAAACGAACGCCGATTATTACAACCACGAACAGGGGCGGCACATTTACAATCAGTAATTCATACGAGCTGATGTTTCTGGACGGGGAGAGCTTAATGAAGAAGTTTGCCGAAGGGACCGGGCCGGTGGCGATGGGGTATGTAATAACGGGACGTCTTAAGAGCAGTTTTCCCAATGGTATCGAGGTTGAAAGCAAATCGCCGGATCCGAACGATCCGAATGAGACCGTGACAACGACCAAGCATATTACAGGGTTGAAAGAAGCCAAGGAAGATTGTGTAGTGGCTGTTTTTTCTGATGTTGATTTTATCAGTGATAATATGGCGTACCAGAATTCTTTCTTCGGCAAAGTGGTCGTTGGCGACAACTCTACTTTAATGCTGAACGCGATTGACGATTTGAGCGGTTCGGGCGATCTGGTTTCCATCAGGTCCAGAGGGAACTTTAAGCGACCGTTTACGGTGGTTGACGAGATCGAACAGAAAGCAGAGGAAGAAACAGCCGCAGAGGTGGAAAAAATTAACCTGCAAATTGCCGGTTTTCAGGGGGAATTACAGAAGATTGTCAGTTCGGCAAAGGAAGGCGATCAAGAAGTTATAGGCAGTTCGATCATGCAGAAGAAGAAAGAAGTTGAGTTAAAGATACGCCAGGCCCAGCGTAGATTGAATGAGGTAAAATTGGAAAGACGAGAACGGAAAGAACGTTTGGGTAATCGACTTCGTCAGGCCAATATGCTTGCCGCGCCCGTAGTAATTCTGATTATCGCAATTGTGCTGGGTATCCGTCGCGGTGTGAGAAAGAGACATTATATCAGTCATGCGAGCGACGCTTGATATGAGACAGCAATAAGGAGTCTTGTAGATGAGTAATAAAAAGCTTACGATATTGGGAATTGTGGCGGTTTTAATGGTGTTATGGGCTGTGATGCAGTCCCGTTTCTCGAATAGATCCGGCACCGAGCCGGTCGGGCTGGCCTATCTGATTCAGGGATTTGATCCTTCCGGCGTGAACAGCATTGTTATTGGCGCGGGAGAAGATGCGTTTACTCTCAAAAACCAGAGAGGCGGCTTTGTTGTTGCTGATAAGGACAATTATCCTGCCAAGACGAGTGAAATAAACAGCCTGATTACAAAATGCCTGGAGATTCAGACGTCGGAATTTGTGACAGACAACCCGGCGAATTTTGAGGATCTTGAGGTTACCGAAGAAAAGGCTCGCAGCGTCGTTAAATTTATGAAGGCGGATCCCAATTCGTCTCTGCTTACAGGTGTTGTCATAGGTAAGACTAAGGAGCTTGGGCAGGGCAGTTATGTCAGAATGTTGTCGAGTGATGCTGCTGTGAGCAATAGGGTTTACGTTACATCAAATGCGCCATGGTTTGGTGGTGGGGTGATGAATTATATTGACCAGGAGCTTATCTCAGCGAAGAGTGAAGACATCGAGTCGGTGACGGCGAGTTCAAAGGATGGTCAATACACACTGAGAAAGAAGCCGGACAGCCAGGACATTATACTGGACAATATTCCGGCGGGCAAAAAGCTTAAGAGCAGTGAAGCCCAAAGTGTTTTGACCGCTTTGACCAGTCTGAGGTTTGACGATGTTAAAAAAATACCGTCCGACTTGGCATTCGATAAACAGTATATGTGCCGGCTGAAGGATTCGACCGTTTATGCCCTTAGAATTGCTCAGAGAGACGGTAAAACATATGTGAGCTGCGTAGCAGAATTCACCGACAAGACGCCCGTGGAGAAGGCCTCTATCGATCAGGGCGGAGAAGTTGAATCCGAAGAGGAGCTGAAGAAAAAAGAAGCCAAGCTGCTTGCCCGCGATAATGCGACAAAATTCACGACGAAACACCAGGGATGGGTTTACGAAATCGCCGACTGGAAGGCCAAAAACCTGACGAAAGAACTTGCCGATTTGCTTGAGGATGAGGAAAAACCTGAAGAAAATGCTGCTGCGGATCCTAACGCTGTGATACCTGATATTATTTCTGTGCCGGAAATAGAAGATCCAAATTCATAGACAAATGAACTCTCTGCGATTGACAAGGGCAAAGAGCAATAAAACCGAGCAGCATGTTTGATAATTCCGAGTAATCTCTTTCCATAGCTTGACTTTTCCACTTTTTTGCAAAGTAAGAGCTTGTACGGTCAAGCTATCGAGGTTCTCCGACAAATCCAGGAATCTAACAAGCCGATATTCATATACCATAGGCTACCGAAGCGGTGTTTTTTCTTTTGACTTATGACACAGCGAGCATATAGTGTTCTCATGTCGTCTTTATCAGCTTCGGTATATAAAAAGGTGGAGTGCAATCATGCACAGACGAAGGGGATTTACTTTGATTGAGCTGCTGGTTGTGATTGCCATTATTGCGCTATTGATGGCGATATTGATGCCGGCGCTGCAGCGTGTACGAAAACAAGCTAAGGGTATCGTATGCAAAAGTAATCTTCGTCAAATCGGTCTGGCGGCAAATCTATATGCGGAGGAATATGAACTACAAGTTCCGCGAGGCCTGGCCGGCGGGACGGGCAAGGCCTGGTTCCAGCTTTTTATGCCCTTTCTGGCACAAAAGCCTATCGGTAACGATTACCGTACCGTAGATATCTATCGTTGCCCCAGTTATCCGGACAAAGAGCAAACCGTCTGCTACGTTGTTAACGGCTGGGACTTTGAAGACAAGAACGACATGACCGGCAAAGAAATACTATTGCCATCTAAGCTAAGCGATTGTGAGCGTCGGGCTTATACGATCTTTCTTGCTGATAACGAAGACGGCCCATGGCGATATATCATTCGAAAGGCTGATGACGAAGGACACAATAGGTGTGATGTCTGGAATCCGGGACATCTACCCACTTCCGATAGCCAGGACATAACTTATGGAAGACGCATCTCGCGGGCCCGGCACAGAAAAGGAAGCAATTGCCTTTTCCTCGACTGGCATGTCGAATATATTGCTGCCGAGGATATAACTATCGACATGTGGAGATTTGAAAAATAATATACTATACGGTTGATCGGGTAATTACCGGTCGGCAAATTACATATAACAAGTAAGGAGATTATGAAATGGCAGAGGTATTGATTGGAGTGAATACGGAGTTTGTCAGGCACGCCGACAAGCCGTTCGAATGGGCCGTGGAAAAAGCTGCTGAGCTGGGATATGAATATATCGAGCCGTGGGTTCACTGGGGCCGCGAGCTAATGAGTGAGGCAGGTTATTACATGACGGTTTCGATGCTGGATGATCCATACCGCATCAAGCGGGCGTGCGAAAAAGCCGGGATTAAGCTTTCCGGCTTGTCATCGCACACGGCGTTATGCAGGCCCGACGTTAGCGGCAATTATCTCAAGCAGGCGATTCGTTTCGCCGCCGAGTGCGGCGCTCCCGTGGTAAACACGGACGAAGGCCCGAAACCGCCCTGGACCACGGAAGCAGAAGACCACGTCCTGATGAAATACGTGCTGACGGAAGCGGCGGCGGTTGCCGAGCCTCGCGGCGTTAAAATAGGTCTGGAACCTCACCAGCAGTACAGCAAAACTCCCGACGGTCTTGATAAAATCTGCAAGCTGGTTGACTCACCCGCTATCGGCGTCAACTTCGATACCGGCAATTCTTATCTGAGCGGCGAGGATCCGGTTGTATGGCTTAAGCGTGTCAAAGACAAGCTTGTACACGTTCACGCCAAAGATATCTCGATTCAGCAGTCTCAGGATGAACGCGGCAAAGTGACCGGGACGCCGGCCGGTTGTGCCTGCGGCGACGGTGTCATCGATTGGGAAAGCGTTATCGAAGCGTGTAAAGATGTGCCGCGTGACATTGTGCTGAGCGTCGAGTGTGGGACAATAGAGCAGGCTGAGCGAAGTATCGAACATCTAAAGCAGTTCGTCTGAGAGCCGTTTTTTTGCAGAGCATGATATAGGTGGTTTTATGGAAGAACGCAGTTCGAGAAGGAAGTTCTTGCGCACAGCAGCAATTGGAACAGCCTCGGCTGCTGTGATGCGAAAATTATCTTGGGCGGAAGATTTCGCTGAAAAGCCTTCTGCCGGTAAGCCGAACCTCGTTTTTATCTTTGCAGACCAATGGCGTGCCCAATCAACCGGGTACGCGGGGAACAAAGATGTCAAGACGCCGAACCTGGATCGACTTGCAAATCAGAGCATCAATTTCAGCAACGCCGTATCAGGCTGCCCGGTTTGCAGCCCGTATCGTGCCAGCCTGATGACCGGCCAATACTGGCTCACCCACGGCATCTTTTACAACGACAAGCCTTTGAATCCGAATGCTGTAACAATTGGTAAGGTTTATCACCATGCCGGTTATAATACAGCCTACATTGGTAAATGGCATATAGACGGCCACGGCAGAGACGCCTTCATCCCTATGGAAAGGAGGCACGGCTTCGAGTTCTGGAGGGTCTGCGAATGCACCCACGATTACAATCATTCGCTCTATTACGGCGAAACATCCGAAAAACAATACTGGCCCGGTTATGATACCATCGCTCAGACGCGCGAAGCCCAAAAGTACATTCGACAACACGCAACGTCACAATTTATTCTGTTCATGTCGTGGGGGCCGCCGCACGCTCCGTATCAAACGGCGCCGGAGAAGTACCGTAGGATGTTTGATGATCCATTTGTAATTTCCCTTCGTCCGAACGTGCCTGAGTCATTGAAGGAAAAAGCCCGGCAGGAGCTGGCCGGTTATTATGCGCATATTGCCGCACTAGATGACTGCATCGGAGATATTCTCGATACTTTGAAAGAATGCCGGATTGAAGAAAATACCATTTTCGTATTTACTTCCGATCACGGTGATATGCTACATTCTCACGGTCAGACCAAGAAGCAAAAGCCATGGAACGAGTCGGTCAGGATTCCTTTCCTGCTCCGCTATCCTGCATTGCATGGCACGTCCGGCAGGACGATTGATATGCCAATCAATACGCCTGATATTATGCCGACGTTGCTCGGACTGAGCGGTATTGCCGTTCCGAAATCGGTCGAGGGAAGGGATTTTTCGGGAGTAATCAAAGGGACGCAGCCGCCCGACAACGATGCTGCTTTGATTATGTGCCCGGTGCCTTTTCATCAATGGAATTATCAGCGAGGCGGCAGAGAATATCGCGGCGTGCGAACGAGGCGCTACACATATGTGCGTGACCTCAAGGGGCCGTGGCTGCTTTACGATAATCAGAAAGATCCGTATCAATTAAAAAATTTGTACAATGATCCAAAATATGCACAAATTCAGCAGGAGCTGGAAAGGATATTGTCTCGAAAACTAAAGGAAACCAACGATCAGTTCCTTCCCGGTCCGGAATACATGGCCAAGTGGAATTACCAGTGGGATGGAAATGATGCTTCGAAGTAAATGCTTAAGGGAAACTATTATGAAAAGATTCGGGAATGTCGCTATACTTTTATTTTTTGTATTTTTTACACTGCCATATACAGCGATTGCAGAAGAACCGATGTGTATAACTATGGAGGCGGATGCCGTATCGATTAGTCAGGGACAGCAAAGCTTGCTCTGCTATCGTTACGAGGATGTGCCATTCAAGCCGTATGTGCAGAAGCTGTTTTCACCAAGCGGGATTAATATTTTACGTGATGCACCACACGACCACCTTCACCACCACGCCCTGATGTATGCAGTTGCGGTGGACGGTGTAAATTTCTGGGAAGAGCAAACAGAGCCGGGACGGGAACTGCATAAACGATTTGATGATATGAGAATTGATAAAATCGGCAATACTACACAGGCAGGTTTCACCGAACAACTTGACTGGATCAATCCCCGCAGTGGCAAATTATTGCTTAAAGAGCACCGAAAGATAAAAGTGTGTCAATTGGACGATGTAAAGGCGACGCTATTGAGCTGGCAATCCAGCCTTGAAGTACCGCTTGGAAAGAAATCGATGACGCTCTCTGGCTCACATTATTTCGGTTTGGGTATGCGTTTTTTGGAATCGATGGACACAGGGGGAAAATTTCTCATTGCTTCGGATCAGGCAGGTGATATTGTCAGGGGTACAGAGCGGATTACACGGGCAGACTGGTGTGCGTATACCGCCGAGGCGAACGGAAAACCTGTGACAATAGCGATGTTCGGCCATCCGGAAAATCTGCGCCATCCGACGCATTGGTTCACGATGACCGAGCCTTTCGTTTACTTGGCTGCTACGCTCAATCTGCATAAAGAGCCTTTAGCGGTGAATTCAGAAACGCCGTTGGTATTACGCTATGCCGTGGCAGTTTGGGATGGCCGGGTCGACAAGAGCAAAATCGAGCAGGTTTATCAACGTTGGGTTGACAGTCAATGATCTCATGCAAATTTATTTTCAGGAGAAAAATTATGGCTGACAAGAAAAAAACGCCGGATGGGATAAGCCATAGTCTTACCCGTCGGCAGTTCATTCACCAGGCCGGAGCAGTCGCAGCCACGATAACGGTTGCAAAACATACGGCTGGCAAAGAAAACAGTCCCAATGAACGTATCGGAGTGGGCTTTATTGGTTGCGGGGGGCGCAGTCAGGCACACATTAAGACGGTTGATTATCTTAAGGGGCGCGGTGCAAATGTCGAGATTGTTGCCGCTTGTGACGCCTATAGACCGAGGATGCAGAAAGTGGTCGAAGGTTATAAAGCTAAAGGATATTCGGATTATCATGAGCTGCTTGACGACCCGAATGTTGATGTTGTCTGCATTGCCACGCCGGACCATCAGCACGGTTATCAGGCAATTGATGCTGTCCTGGCCGGCAAAGATGTCTATTGCGAAAAACCTGTGACGCATTGGCGGCAGTTTGAGCTTACAAAACGTTTGGCGGCAGAAGTTAAGAAGAGTGACAGGGTTTTTCAGCTCGGTACCCAGGGCATGTACGATTCGGCCTGGTGGCAGATGAAAAAACTGATACAGGATGGACTGATTGGCCAGCCGGTACACGCTGAGTGTGGGTATTTTCGTGTCGGCGACTGGGGTGAACGGGGGATGCCGATCGATGATAATAACGCAAGGCCCGGTGCTGATTTAAATTGGGAAGACTTCCTTGGAGATGGACCCAAACGAACTTTTGATGTCAGCCGGTTTTTCCGCTGGCGTATGTATGAGGATTATGCCGGCGGGCCTTCTACGGACTTGTTCCCACATAGTCTTACGCCGGTTGTATCCATGCTTGGTGTTACTATGCCGAGTACGGTCGTGGCAACGGGCGGTATGCTCCGCTATCAGGAGCGGGAAATACCTGATACATACAACACACTCATTAGTTATCCCGAGAAGATTACTGTTGCTGTTCTGGGGACGCAGGCGAACGACTATCCCGGCACAGGCGGCAGAGGCTCAGGAGGCCGGATTCCTATAATCCGTGGGTGGGAAGGGACACTGACGATTGAAAAGAATGAGATCGTCTTTATTCCCGCCCAAGGCTCGGAGAAAAAGTCTCAGCGTTTTGCAATCGATCACGGCGAGGATTTTGTCGAGTATTGGCAAAAATTCATTGATTGCTGCAGAGCACGCCAAAGGGACACTTTGAGCACAATGGATTTGGCTTACCATGTTCAGACCGCTTTGCAAATGGGCATGCTTGGTCTACAATCAGGCAAAGTCGCCCGTTTCGATGCAGACCAGGAAAAGATTCTTTTATAGATGAAAGGCAAATCAAATTAGATTGACAACAAAGAGAAGGAGTAACTTATGAAGACAAGAATGATGAGAAATATTTGTTGCATACTTTTAGTGGCGATGGCTATGGGCATAAGTAGCTTCGCTGCAATGCAAGCCGGGAAGTACGATGTGCACGATAAAACGCGAGAAAATCCGCTGGTGATAACACCTCCCCAGCAATTGGGTCAGTCGCCGTCCGATGCGATTATTCTTTTCGACGGTAGCAAGGACTCCTTGGATTTGGAATGGATCAGCGAGAGAAGAGGCGGCGGTGAGGTACCATGGACAATCGAAAACGGCTATATGGAAGTATCCAGAAAAGGTGGTGGTATCCGAACGAAGAAAACATTCGGCAATTGCCAGTTGCATGTCGAGTGGTGTTCGCCGGAGGGTGTCGATCCAAAAATAACAGATCAGAATCGCAGCAACAGCGGTGTTTTTCTGATGGATAGATATGAAGTCCAGGTGCTGGATTCCTTCACTGATGACAACTATAAAACTAATCGTACTTATGCGGATGGCCAGGCTGCGGCCATTTATGGCCAGCATCCGCCGATGGTCAATGCCTGCCGGAGGCCGGGTCATTGGCAAACCTATGATATAACTAAACTTTTGCAAAATTGAAAATTTGGTCTCAAAATGGGTAATTTGACGATAAATATTAATAGCAGGACATGTTACAAAAT
>JAFGPJ010000205.1 GCA_016936275.1 Sedimentisphaerales bacterium | reverse complement strand
AGCACCATTATCTGCATAAAGGCATAATAAGGATCATCAGCTATCAAAAGGGGGACTGAGGCGGCGGGCGTTTCTTTTCCTACTATTACCGCACTTGCCTTGGTAGTTCGTAATTGTCTTTCATATTTGCGATTTGTCAGAAAGCTAATATCACCCTCATCAGCTCGTCCAAGCGTAGAGGCGGACTTGATAATCACCTTTGGATCGCCGCAAATCCGTCCGCCCACATATTCGGCTAATTCACCTAAAGTTCTTTCCTTCATACGAATACCTCAATAAAAAATCTTTTATGTGCAGTACAATCCCTTCTTTTCGTATATCAAGATAATTCCTTATAAAGATTATGCTGTTACAACCTCTAAGAATTTTCGCTGCGAACTCATCGAGGGCCTTCTGGCAAAAGATGCTATTTTGCTGGCAAATACTGTTACATCCGGCCCGATAGATTTATACACTTCCGGATTAGTCGGGCCATAAATACTATACGTTCTGACGCCGAGTGCCGCAGCCAGATGTGTAATCCCACTGTCATTACCGATAAATCCATCCACGCAACTTAAGAGCCCCAACACCTGTGTTAAAGACAAGTCCGTCAAACATTTTCCAATGCTGTTGATCTTTTTAATCGTTGCATCGCTGTATCTTTCGGTCTCCGCTGGCCCTAAAAGAAAGATGATTTCAACGCCTCTTGAGTCAAGCTCTTTGGCCACAGCCAGGAAGTTCTCTATGTGCCAGCATTTTTTTGTTCCGCCGCTGCCCGGCTGAATCACCTTCAGCTTCTCCCCAAAGCCAAGACCTATTTCTCTCAGCAGCTCTTTACCTGTGTTTATATCGGCTTCGGTTGCTTTTATTAAACAGTCGCCGGTTTGAATCGTTTGCCGCTGCAAAGAAAAGCCGCTTTGATCGACAAATTGCCGGATGTAAAAGTCTGCCAAATGCTCCGTGAAATCTTTTGGAGGTTTCATAGACAGAGTTATGACTTCCGCGCTATGGCTGCAATTAGCGGTGAAAATCAGATTTTGTTCGAAGTTGCTGTCAGGTTCGCCCAGAAATGTAACAATCCAGCTATAGTCGCGAAAAGCATTTATCAGAGGATCCTGGTCTCTAAGCACGAATTGATTTGCTTCAGCAAACAATCGATGCACATCGATGGAATCTATTGAACGAACGCTATCGACACAAGACCTGCCCGGCAAAAAGCCAATGTATTCGGTATGCCCAAGAATATCGATACTGCCCAAACCCAGCGATTCTTTCATATAGGCTGCTAAAGGCAGTGTTAATATGCAATCACCGATAGCCCCGGGCTGCACAATCAATCCCCGCTGCATTTTTCGTGCCGCCTCAGCACCTTTTTGCCGCACTAACTCCAGAATATCATCGTGTGTCTGCATTTTTCAAAAGCCTGAATTGTTATCATAATAATATTAACCGATGGTCGGCCATCTGTCAATCCATCCACCGCCAATAAGCCTGTTGTTTTTTTCCTCCCGAATATAAAATGCGGCCAGTTGACCCGGGGTTATGGCTGATACAGGCTCATCAAACTCAACCATAACGTGATTTTTCTGAGGAATAACGGACGCAAAAGTACCTTTGCTATTGTAGCGTACCTTTACTTTCGCCCGAAAAGGCGAGGTCGGCTCATCAATAAGCCAGTTTGTATTTGTTGCTCGAAGTTTATTGTGCATAATCTCTTCTTTCGGGCCGAGCGTAACCGTATTGCCTTCGGCATCAATTTTCGTGACATAGTAGGGCTTACCCATCGCGATCCGCAGACCTCGCCTCTGGCCGATGGTGAACCTGTGCACACCGTTATGCTCGCCAAGAACTTGGCCACTGCTGTCTATAATGTTGCCCCTGCGAACAAGCTCGGGGCATCGCTGCTCGAGCACGGCGACGTAATCATTGTCCGGGATAAAACATATTTCCTGCGATTCTGCGCTTTGAGCGGTATGTAAACCAAACATTGCCGCCATCTGGCGTGTCTGATCCTTGGAATAATCTCCCATAGGCAGAATGATATTCGGCAACATTTCTTTTTGAATCATTGCCAGCACATAGGATTGGTCTTTGGAAGGATCAGCAGCTTCATACAAACCGACGTTGTTATTGATAATCCTTGCATAGTGCCCGGTAGCAAGAAATCGGGCGCCATGACTTAGCGCAAATTCCCACAATTTTCCGAATTTAATCAGTCTGTTGCAAAAGACGCACGGATTGGGCGTACGGCCTTTCCTGTACTCGGTATAAAAATAATCGAGAATTCGCTCAAAATCATTGCGAAGGTCCAGTACATGTAGTTTCATTCCCAATTGCCCGGCAACAATTTCAGCTTCTGCCTGCGCGCGGTGGGCATTGTCGCTGGTAATCATGAACACGCCCTCGCAGTTAAAACCATCCCGCTGCAATATTGCTGTGGCAGTTGAACTGTCCACTCCGCCGCTCAGCGCAACAAATACCTTGTTTTCATTATCAGTCATTTTACATTACAGGATAAAGGCTTCAAGAGGATTCTCGTGCCCAAATCAACAGATGTAACCAGTTGCAAACCTAATCTTGCGGATAGATAATTATACGATCGTGTATAACGGTTACCAAATCGTCTTTGCCGTCGCCGGTGACGTCGGCAACTGTGAGCTCTCGCGGCTCGGCGCTGGCTTTGGGGCCGGGTTTGCTGTCGCGGTAGCTTTTTTCCTCTAAGATCTTAAAACGCATCGCGGGGACAGGTTTTTCGTCGGCATCGAATGTGAGTATCTCAATATGGCTTCTTCCATACTCGACCATGATAACGTCGGTAAGGCCGTCGCTGTTTATATCACCCGCTGCGAGGTTGCCGTATATCCCGTCTTTAATTTTTGTCTCGTAGGCGAACTGCTGCTCCATATGCTGAGCGAACTTGTTGTTCGTCGGCGGGGTAACAATAGCGAACTGCTTGCTGTCGAACAGCAGCAGGCTTTCAACGTCGTTGCCCGTCAGCGGGGCGAAAAGCATTTTCATGTGGGCCGCACTGTTGAAGTTGCCAACGTCCAGCACTTTTTCGACCCGGTAGGTTTTATCGCTGCCGGCCTTGAGGATTTGAAGTTGGCCCTTTTGCCCGTCCAGCAGCAGAATGGAAGGCCTTTCGGCTTGTGTTCCCGTTTCGAGAGCGAAAGCGGCAACGACCGATATCTGGTTCTCCGTGCTCTTGGCGTTATACTGGTCAACCACGTTCCATGTCTGTCCGTCTGAAAATACAAGGCTTCTTGCGAAATTATTCTGTGCTATCAGCAGCTCGTCGCCGTCCTTACCGTCCACATTGGCAACCGAAATCGAACGTCGGCTCGCGTCTTTAATCAAACTGCTCTGGGCGTTCGGCGAGTCAACAACTTCGAATTTGTTTTTCTTTACCTGTCGAACTAAAATGGGAGGTTCGTAGCTGACAAATATCAGGACATCCATCAGGCCGTCCTGGTCGACATCGAGCACTTTCAAACCATCGGGATTGGCTGAGAGTTTTTTTAGTTCCAATTCAAGTTCATTTCGGTCGGCTTTTTCAGTTGCGGCGAGATTATAAACCGCCCTGAGAGTTCTTACGTCTTTGTCGCTCCTGGATACATAAAGGCAATCGATGACGCCGTCACCGTTTATGTCGGCAAGCTCCATCGCCACCGGCTCTCCCGTTACGGTTACTGGTTTCGGGAACGACAGCCTGTCATCTTCGAACCTGCTTATGCCGATGACCTTTTCTTTCAGGCTCAAAACGCCCAGTTCGGTTTTCCCATCGCTGTCTATATCTACTGCGGACAAGCTCGTGATGTCGGCAAAAGCGGGGAACCTGACCGGCTCGGCTAATCCGAGACCTTTCGTTTGCTTATAAAAAATCAGCTCGGCCGCACCGGGATCGCTTATCGTTAGATCAACCAGGCCGTCGCCGTCAAAATCACCGAGAACCAGGTCTCGCTTCGTATCCTCCTGCCCCGATGCCAGAGGGTACAACAAAATCGGCCAGTCGGCGTCTTTGCTGTCTTCGGCGGCAAGTCGGTAACAGACAAGCCGTCCGCTAAGACTGTCAACGGCCAAAACTTCGTCGCCGTCGGCCTTGTCTATATCGTGCAGTATCAAAGCGAACGGTCTTTCAATTGCAAATTGCAACTGCGGACCCAACTGCCCGGTCTTGAGGCCGAATCGGACGTGCAGCGGTTTTTCCATATCGTTCGTAACAAGGATAAGGTCGTTTATGTTGTCACCGTTCAAATCGCCGATTTCGATGCCGAGGGTTTGCGCTGAAGTTGGATATTTCACCGGCTCGGCCAAAGAGCCGTCTTTTGTTTGGACTATGATATAAATACTGTCACGTCCCGCCAAAGCCAAATCGTCGGCGCCATCATTACTCAAGTCGGCACAAACCAACGCATTGGAGGTCGGCAGGCCGTCATCAATATTTATCTTTTTCTTCGTCGGCCAGCTTGTCGAAAACGACTTATCCGCCGTGTCCTCTTCGGCCTTTTGGAGCAGCACATATAAAGCCTTTGGTTCGCCGTAATAAGCCAGATCTGTCCACCCATCCGAGTTCAAATCTCCGCAAACAAGGCTTTGCAGCTTCTCGGAAACGGCGATGCTTTGCTGCTCGAATCGGGTAGGAGGGGTGATAGCATTGACGTCTATGTCATTCGGATCAATGGCCAAATTCTTCTCTCCCGGTCCGATTGCCTCTTTCTGCAGGAGCAGCTCGATTCTTGCCCTTCTGTTGTTCGTCAGGGCGATATCTTTTTGGCCGTCACCGTTAAAGTCGGCCACCCTCAGGTCATGGATCCCCCAATCCAGCTTGATGATATCAATTTCATTGAATCCATAATATGCTGAAATATCATCAGAATCAGCCTGCTGAGCATACAAATTACCCAGAATCATGCTGACAAACACTGTTGTAAATATTGCCTTTCGTAGCAGCACAGTAAAAACCTCCATTTTTTTTCGTTTTTTGTTTTTTCCCTGTCAATTTTGCAGGAGTCACAATCCTTTTAAAACACTTCGTTCCGCACAATAATATTGCAGTTGATCCATGCTAAAAAAGTATACATCCTCTGCCCAATAACATCAATTATTTTATAGCTTTTGAGATTTCGGGCAGGTGTTTTTGCCGAGCGAATTTTATAAGTTAACTAAAGCAGGATAATCACTGATGATTGCCTGGTGCAACATCTGCATAGTGATTTGGGCCCTCGGCCATACGAAACTCGTCATGATAGAGTAAGCGGCTCTCGACATCATCACTAGGTCTGTCGGGTTGTTTCCAACCTTTATAAATACCCATCTTAAAGTAAGGGCCTTTGCCGTCATTAAAGGCGTTGGGGCCTTTTTGCTTAACGACTATTTTGCCGTTCTTCCAGATTTCCAGTATTCCATTGTCCTTGTAAGACCATTTTACATGTACTACCCAATCTGTCCAGACACCCTTATGGTACGGCCCCAGATCATATTGCTTTGTTCCGCCGTATCGTCTTTTCCCACCCTCAAATGTATTGCGTTTGGCATCCCAGCGGCTGACAAATCCCCACTCGCCGTCGTCCGTTGATAGCGCCATGACCGGATTACGCCAGTTTTCGCCAATCTTGAAATCCGGCACTCCATGCCACTGCGCGACGATTTCCCATATCTTGTCAGGAATGTAGTCTTCAGGCAGGAATATGCTGAATCCGTACCAGTATTCTTTGCCCACATCGCTGCCGGGTCCGCTGACCTCGGTGCGATATGCGACTTTGTCTTTGTGCCTGTCCAGCGATGTTTTCATTGCATACTTGCCTGCCCGCGTTAAGTTAGTGGTGACTTGTGGCGGATTTCCGGAGACCTGCCAGCCCTTAAGGCTTGCCGTCTCAAAGTCCCCGAGGAAGACCAAACCGGCGGGGCTTATGTCTGAGCGAAGAATTCGAAGGGCTATATCATCTTCGTACTCGGGCGATTCGAGCGTTCGTTCGCCGGCGGTGTGGTCGAATTTTTCGTTTTTATCCATTTTGCCGGTCTTCGTATTTATCCATTCGGAAGTGTATTTGCCTTCCGGCAGTTCCACCAGTAACTTTGCTTTGCTGCCGCCATTGATATAGATAGCATAAGCACGGCCTTTATCAACCAAAGCACGCGCGGTCGCTTTGTCTGGAATCCCACCCTTGATAACCGAATTGTCCGGCTTCATTTTTATAAAGTCGAAGCTGTTTATAAAGTTTCTGAGAATCCCTAATTGTTTGTGCAAAATTGCTCCACCTCCGCCGGGGGCGTTGATTTCTGCTGTGCCGTCTTCGTGGCCGACTGTAAATGAGTAGTCAAGATTGTCATAAACGGCGCCGCCCGCGATAATGAAATCCCAGCCTTCGATCCGATACGGATTCGGTCCGCTGCCGGCAAATCCCGTCTCATCGTCACTAATTACCCTGTTCAAGCCGTAATTGTCGGTCACGGTATCGGGCGGCTTGGCGTAATGGAAGTTGAAAATCGATACTCGCGGATTGGGATTAGTAATCTTCTGGTATTTGTTGGCGAAATTCTGAGCTATGAGGTGTTTGCCGTCGAAGTCGGCTTCGGCTTCGGTAATGGTTTCGGCAATGTGGGCCTGCCATTCGAGCGTGACGCCGCCGAAGTAGGGTTCGTTGCAGATTTCGTAGTAGAGGTTGTCGAAGTCTTTAAGCTCCTCGACTATCCTGCGTACCATCGCATCCTGCACGGCCAGCAGATTCGGATATTTAAGCGTATAAACCTCAGTACGCTGCATTTTGCCGATCCCGTTAATGTTATTGTCGGCGTTCATCGGGCTGAGCTTCCACATCTCATCTTCGTAGAAGGGACAAAACAGCACCAATTCTACTACGATACCGTGTTTACCTGCTTCGCTGACGAAGTCTCGAAGGCGTGCGAAATAGGCCGGGTCCCATTTGGTCATGTCGAACTTGTTGTCGCCGTTGGGGTAGCCCGGCTGATCACTCCTCGCCCAAGGACATATCAGGCGGTTCTTTGCCGGCGCGAGCGTATTGTTTTGAATATTGAAGGACTTGTCGGACTCGCAGTAAGCGCCGCTGAAAGTGCGGGTAAGGTTAAATCCAAGCGATTCGAGAGCATTGAAATATTTTTTGTAATTGAACTCCTGATTAAGCACACCCCCGTAATGCTCGCCGGACGTTATCAGAATCGTCGGTTTGCCCCGCCATAGAAAATAATGCGGATTATCCGGATGCAGTCGGATTGGTTTGCCATCTTGCCCCGCCTGGGCGGCGACAGCGTATACAGCAGTATTAACCAAGACTAACAGCACGGTGTAAACAACAACCGCCAGTGTTTTATTGACGTGCCCTGACATATTAATCTCTCCATTTACAATCCGTATTCGATGCTTTCCGGTTCTACACAGATTGGACCCGACGAATAACAAACCGCATTCCTCGACGTATTAAAATATACAAGTATAATCATTATACTCGTCCGAACAACGCCATCAATAGAGACCGGAAAAGTTGCGGATTTCGAATTCAGTGCTCGATGATTGAGGTTTGTTTTGGTTTTTATTTTCGTGGGCTTTTCCACTACAATCTGCTTTTGATGGCGTCGAGCTGGTCTTTCGTTACTTCTACGCCTAAATTTTGGGCAATTTTAATATGTTTCCATGCCAGATCATACTTCTTCAATTGATAAAACCCGAAGGCAAGCCCGTAATGCGCATCTCCGATTCCGGGATCGAGCTCCACCGCCTTGAGATACGCCTCTACTGCCTGTTCGTAATTCTCATTGTTGGAGTACGCAGCCCCGAGGTTATAATAAACCATAGGTTCATTAGGATCTAACAGAACCGCTTTTTTATAATGTGTAATGGCCATGCTATATTTATCCTGTCCGAAATAAGCATTGCCCAGATTAACCAGGGCCGAAAGCATATCGGGTTTGATAGCAAGGATCATCTTGTACTGCAAAATTTCATCCTCAACCATCCCCAGCTTGCTGTAACAAATTGCGAGGCCGTAATGAGCATCGAGGAAATCAGGCTGGATTTTCAACGCCTTTTTGTATTGGATGATTGCCTGGTCGTAATCCTCCGTCTTGTTGTAGATGTCACCTAACTGGCTGTAGCAGCCGGCGTCCGCCAATCCTAAAACAATAGCTTTCTTCAATTCCGCGACCGCTTGGCCGAATCTTTCCTGTTTGCTGTACACAAGGGCAAGATTTTTGTATCCGTCCACAAAGTTGGGATCCAGCCTGATCGATTGTGAATATTCAGAAACCGCATAGCCCAACGAGCCTCGCTGGGCGTACGCATTCCCAAGATTGTTGTGCGTTTTGGCGTCATTTGGATTGATATCCAGAGCAGCGTGATATTCATTGATTGCCTTTGCAATCTGCCCCTTTTTAAGGTATATGTTGGCCAGATTCGCACGGGATTCGGACAGCGTCGGATTTATCTCGACAGCAAGCTCGAATGCTCTCAATGCAGACTCCATATCACCCACGTCGCTGTAGCTGTTCCCAAGATTGTTGAAGAAACAGCCCAGTGTCTGAATCTTAGTCAGGTTCTTCAGATAAATATTCCGACCGTTAAGTCTGGGTACTTTGAACTTTTTTATATAGTGCTCATCGGAAGCATTTCCGCCCTTGCTTGTGGTTTCAATATTGAATCGCACGCGCCCGTCATCGTATCTTACAAAAAAATGGCCCGGGACAACAACACCGTACAAAGGAAGGCCGAGCCGTTCGCCAATAGCAAGATAAAGAACGGACAGACTCAGGCAATATCCCTGTTTTCTATCCATAACAGTATGCAGAAAAAGACTGTTCGGATCGCTTGCTTCCGATATCGAACTAAATCCAAGTGTGCCAAATAAATAATCGTTTATTACCGGGATCACTCTGAAGTCAGCTCTTAATTTTTTTTGGTGGAGCCTTTCGCGAATTTCCAGAGCCATTTCGTCCAATGCTGACTGATATCTTCGGCCGTTCACCATTTCGCTCCAGTACTCAGAGATAATCAAAGCAGCGGTTGCCAAATCAACCTCATCATCGCTGAGCCGAAGGACTTGTTCAATAGACTTTGCATACAGACCCGTCTTGCCTTCATTAGCAAGAGGCGCATGACGTTGTGCAAGCAGGGGAGGTGAGAGAATCAAAATACAAATTGTTACCGAAAAAATCTTTTTCATAGTCTAAACATATTATATACTTTATCGCTGTTTTGTTCAATCTTATTCTTTGATGATCGGAGATATATAATGAGTACAAAATACAGAACTGCCGCAGACACCATATTTTATCGTACGTTCT
>JAFGPJ010000204.1 GCA_016936275.1 Sedimentisphaerales bacterium | reverse complement strand
TTTTCAACGTATTAAGGTTCAATTGGCTTTACCTTAAAAATGCAAAAGTTTAGTTATTACTAACGGAGCGGATGTGAATTCCAAAGATAACGATGGCGATGCTCCCCTTCACATCGCAGCACTTCATGGCCATAAGGAAATTGTGGAATTGCTCTTGGCTAATGGTGCCAATGTGAACGTAAAAGATTCCGAAGGACGGACACCATTTGATGAAGCGATTCGACGTGGCCACGAGGATGTTTTTGAGTTGTTACGTAAGCACACGGCTAAAGAATAAACTAATACTTGAGAAATTCCCGAATCGTAGTTCGTTAAGCAACGTTATTTATTATCCGTTTAGCATTTATTGTTTTCAACGATTGTATAGACGGTCAAATCGGCCTTTGAAGCTAAAATTTGATGCTTTCAGTGGCAAAAGGGCATTTAGCGGGCTGGCTTTCACCCAGAGATTCCGGGTGTTTTTCTACCAATTATCCACCAAAGGCGTAGTTTTTTTTCAATCCTTTACGAACATTAGGAAATCCGGGCATAGGATTTGCTAAAGGCAGGTTAAATAAAGACGATTTTTAAGAGCGACTTTGTGCTCAAATGCAAAGTCTTTATTAAAAATAAGTTACGACAAATACAGCAGCTTTTCAGAACAAATCAGAACTGTAGTGGCACGAAAGTTTGTATCCTTTTTCCGACATTATCCTCGTTGTTTGAAGCCGGTTCAGATGTCAGGGCTTAAGTTATCAACAGGTTATCCACAGTCAGGGCGGCTTATAGGGCGACTCTTATAAACCCATTCAAAACAAGGAAATGTGAGAGACAGCCGATGGATGGCTAATATTTGCCCAGACCGGCAGTAATTTAAAATAGCAGCCGGATAAGAAATTTGCTATTTTAGCTTTTATGAAAAATTCATTAATTAGCATTGGTGAATCAGCACACGCTTCGATCCCTAAAACCGGGGCCGTAATGCGACGGTTGGCAGAGCTTGGCCCTGGCGTGTATTCTAAAGGCAGCGAACCATTGGAATATATCAAGACCTTAATTGAATCTCAGGCTTCCGATGGGGCAGATTATATTGCTGTCAATCTCGACGCCTTCGGCGAGGACGATCCGCAGGTTTGCATCGATATGATGGCCGAGTACGTCAAGCTCGTTCAAAAATGGGGCCGGGGCGTGCCGGTTTGTATCGACAGCAGCGACAATAATGTATTAATAGCCGGCCTTAAGCAGTGGTATGACGCCGATAAACAGGTCAAACAGCCGCTTATTAACTCTGTGAAGGTCTACACGACCGAGCAAATCCTGCCGCTGAAGAAGGATTTCGATTTCGCGGTAATCGGCCTGTTGGTCAGCGAGGATGCTGCCACCGGTCCGGGCGGCTCGCACTCGGTCGAAGAACTCTATGGCCTGGCGAGAGAGATTTTTGAAAGGGCCGTCGGCGAATATGGTTTCAGGCCCGGCGAGATTTTCTTCGATTCGACCGTTTTTCCGTTAGCGATAGATATGCCGATGGAGCTGAACGTGCCGGGCTATACGTATCGGGCGTTCGAGACAATCAGGAAAATCAAAAACGACGCGAAAATGAAGGGCGTGCATTGCTCGCTCGGCGTTAGCAACTGCGCCCGCGACCTGCCGGAGCGAAGGATTGGCGTTTGCCGGGCTTATGTGGCTAAAGCGATTGAATATGGTCTCGATGCAGCGATTGTAAATGTTGCGCACCATTATGGTTCGGTCGAGCCGGACCCGGAGTTGCTGGAGCTGGTTGATGCTTATGCTAGAATGAACGGCTCAGCGGAACGGATGAACGAAGCGATGGAACTAATGGGCAGGTTCTGCCGGGAGAACAGAAAAGGAGCTTAAAATGAAAAGGATTCGACTATTAAAATGCAACATTTATACGATCACGATGATAGCAGCGTTCGTAGCTCTAACAGGCTGTCAGGTACAGCAAAAGCCGGGAAAATTGACGGCCGTTCCATTTACTGACGTGACGATCTCCGATGAATTCTGGGCGCCCCGGATGGAGACCAACCGTAAGGTGACCGTACCGTATGATTTTGAGAAGTGCGAGCAAACCAGACGAATCGACAACTTCGCAAAGGCCGGCGGCCTGATGGAAGGGGAATTTGAAGGTATCTTCTTCAACGATTCCGACCTTTACAAGGTAGTAGAAGGAGCGGCGTATTCGCTGAAAATCCATCCGGATCCTGAACTTGAAAAATACGTCGATGGGGTGATAGAAAAAATCGCTGCGGCACAATGGGAAGACGGCTATCTTTACACCTTTTATTCACTGCCCAAGCACCAGCCGGAAAAACGCTGGACCGACGTTAAAAATAAGCATGAGCTGTACTGTGCCGGGCATTTCTTTGAGGCTGCCGTTGCTTATTACCAGACCACCGGGAAAAGAAAGATTCTTGATGTGGCGATAAGGCTGGCAGATTATATCGACTCGGTTTTCGGCCCCGGCAAAAAACACGATGTCCCCGGGCACGAGGAAATCGAGATTGGTCTTGTGAAGCTGTACGGCGTCACCGGTGAGAAGCGGTATCTTGCTCTTGCGAAATTCTTCCTCGATGAAAGAGGCCGGGCCCACGGGCGCGAGATTTACGGTGATTACTGCCAGGACCACAAACCGGTCATCGAACAGGAAGCGGCCGTCGGCCACGCCGTCCGGGCTGGCTATCTATATACCGGCATGGCGGACGTCGCCGCCCTAACTTCCGATGCCGATTATATCAAAGCACTTGACCGGATATGGTTGGATGTAGTTTCGAAGAAGCTTTATATCACAGGCGGCATCGGCGCCCGGGGCGGCGGTGAATCCTTCGGCGCCGACTACGAGCTGCCGAACGCTACGGCATATTGCGAAACCTGTGCCGCCATCGCCAACGCAATGTGGAACCATCGGATGTCGTCGCTGCACGGAGATGCAAAGTACATCGACATTCTCGAGCGGGTAATCTATAACGGATTTCTCTCCGGCATTTCGTTGAGCGGCAATAAGTTTTTCTATCCGAATCCGCTGGCCAGCGAGGGCAAATATGAGCGAAGCCCTTGGTTCGGCTGTGCATGCTGTCCGACGAACATCGTGCGTTTTATGCCGTCGCTACCGGGCTACGCCTATGCACAGCGGGCTGATAGTATATATGTAAATCTGTTTATCGCCGGAAGTGCCGAGATCAAGATTGGTCAGAACACCATACACATGCAGCAGCAAACGCACTATCCGTGGGATGGTAACGTGAAAATTGCCGTCGAGCCGGAATATTTGGGGCATTTCACGGTTTGCGTTCGCATTCCGGGCTGGGCGCGGAACAGACCTGTACCGAGCGACTTATATAACTACCCGGATATGTGTTGGGAGGAAGTTATGCTAAAGGTCAATGGCAATCCTGTCGCTTTGGATATAGTCAAGGGCTATGCCAGAATTCGCCGGGCATGGAAGAAAGGCGATGCAATTGAACTGAATCTGCCGATGCCGATACGACGTGTAGTGGCCCATCCCGAGGTCAAGGATGATACTGGCCGTACAGCCATTGAGCGAGGGCCTGTTGTCTATTGCTTCGAAGGAGCGGACAATCCGAAAGGTGTGGCAAATCTGGTTTTGCCGCCGGAAGCTAAATTGCAGAGCGAATATCGCGATGATCTGCTGGGCGGGATTGTGACAATATCCGGCCGGGGGCAAATCAGGCAGGATGATAAAAAAATTGAGGACATCGATGTGGTTGCTATTCCTT
>JAFGPJ010000203.1 GCA_016936275.1 Sedimentisphaerales bacterium | reverse complement strand
GATTTCGATACGCTGAACGCCGAGGTGCGGCTGACAGGTCCGGCCCGCTTGTTACTCAAGGGCGCGGAAAGCCGACCGCAAGAGCCGCCCGGGACACCGGATCTGTCTTTGCCCTGATTCCATGTCGGTTATATTCGTGCGCGACCTCTGTTATAATCAGGCGGGTTGAAAATAGACCCGCCGGGGTGGCGGAACTGGCAGACGCAAGGGACTTAAAAACCGAATTTACGCCACTGTAAAATCAATTCTCCCCGAGAAACCGTCCCGGGTATTCTTCAAGAATCCGGGGCTTTTCCGGTCAAGGACGTCAATAATCCCGTCAATGTTTCCGAAGCATATTGTGTGATCTCGTTTTTCTCAAATCATCACTCTACAGGTGATATCATGATGAGGGGTATGTCACACTATTACATCTGAATAAGGTACAGTCTGTATTTTTCTGTTATCGGGATTAAACTTATGCCCATGTTGTATTGGTATCCAGATTCCTCGGAAATTTCTGCAAAGAGATATAAGATAAGTCAGCCCTATCTGAGCATTATATAGTGCCAGTTTCCCTACCAAATCACTGTTATTATTCTCCCAGTTGATTAGTACAACGTGCCCCGGTATTTTTCTTTTTTGAAGAATAAAATCTATACCATAAAAAGCCCCAACTTTAATATTGAAATATCTATCTCCTTCACCTTGGTCATACCTTATAAACTTTCTCAATCCATTAAAGCAGTCTTTTAAAACAAAATATCTATCCACATTGTATGCAAAATAATTGAATAAAATTTTAGCAATGCCTCGATAAATAGTTCTGTCAATCCGGGCATGCACAAAAACTGGAACTAACGCCTTCGGTTTATTTTGAATCTCTTTAAATACTTTTTCGATTTTTATGTTTATACCTTTCTCCTTTAATATTTCTACTAGAAGCTCAAGGTCTCCATAAAACACAATCTTTTGATTATTTAATTGATAGCCTTGATTTTCTAAGTTTTGCCTGTCTGGAATCTCATCTTCTGCAAAATATGTATATTTTTGTTTATCAGGATGAAAAAAACCTACTTGATTAATTGCTTCTACTTCAGGATCACTAGATGCATCAGTATCTTTAAGGATAACGTGAACACCTTCGAGTTCTCCCTGAATGCCTAATTTCATTTTAACCCTTTTATATAAAGGCTCCTTACTAGACCTGATCCCATAATGGTATCTAGAAATTCCTTCTAGGGAATCTCTACCCAGATATAGCTCAATATTGTCTCCAAAATATTGGTTGCAATCGTCACATACTGTTCTGTTTAGGGTCAGGTTTTGCTCGAATGTCCCAAAAGCTTTTGGGATTACATGCTCAGTGTGCTGAAAGAAACTTTCGCTTTTATTTTCTAAACAATATATACATACCATCTTACCCCCAGATTTATCCTCTCCTTCGCTCTAAGTTGAAGTATTCAATCGATTCCCGTTGGAATAAGATCTCTATTCTGGTATCTTGCAGTATTTATCAAATCAAGTTAACAATCATATATACCAAAATGCATACCATCGCCAACAAAAAGAAACCGGCGCTAATGATGGTCCCAACCAGAGCAGGCATTTTGCTTCTACTTGAAACGCCAGGATACATCTCTTCATTTCGCATTACATAAATAACGAAGTACATCATAAAAACCGAGCCGACAAGCGATATTAAAAAGCTCGGCATTGCCACGATCATTAGGCAACTACATTTAGAAATATTAAAGAGTTTATCCCTAAGTGTCGCGATAAGGATAATGACGCCCGTGTTTAGCGTCGTCAAATGCTTAAAGAAATCAAAGGAAAATTTGTTGCTGTCATAAGTATGCTTCAGATCCCCATAAGTTTGTCCGTTCATCTGGCACCCCAGAAGGGAGAATAATACCCACTAATAGCGGATGTCAAATATCTTCCTCCTGTATAAGGCAGGTCTCGTGGCTGAATCTCCTAGACCTTCGGCTTCAGTCATTCGATTTCAGCTTCGCTGAAGTATCCCCATTCGACTTCGAAACCTTGGATGACCTGCCAATCAATAATTAAGTTCACATTTTCGGATTATGCCTTCATATCATCAAGGAATTCTGATCCAGGCTCAACACAGGTTACCAGCAGACTGTCCCTCGCCCGAGTACAGGCCACATAGAGCAGATGTCGCTCGGTGTCATATACCTCTTTGAGATCGGCGTCGTCACCAACGGTTTCGATGCGCTCCTGCAAGGGGATGATTTCATCATCGCAGGCCATGACTGTGACCGCTTTAAACTCCAAGCCCTTGGCCATGTGCATAGTACTAACCGAGACGTGGCCATTCATGGTCTCGACATGCTCATCCAGCACTTTGAACGCCAGGCCGGACTCTTTCAACGCGGCTTTGGCTCTGTCGATCTGAGCCTCGGATCGAACAAATATCCCGATCTCATGGGGAAACTGGCCTGCTTTTACCTGGTCTGTGATCCATGTGCCCACAACCACTGCCTCGCATTTTTCATCTTTCAGCGACTGGATGACGGGAACAGGACCGTTAAAGACAGACACCGTATCGTGACGATCCTCAATAATGCCATCGACATCAGTCATAGTGGGCCCAAGCAAACGATCCGCCTGAGTCCGAATCTGATGGGAAGTCCGGTAATTAATGCGTAATGTCCGGGAGCGGCCCCTGACATCGACGCCTAGTGCTTTCCAAGAGAATGGCTGCTGGAAGATTCGTTGACCCTGGTCCCCAGCGAAAAATAAGGCATTGGGCCGACATTGTCCAAGAGCCGCAAAGAATCGGATGTGTGGGATGCCGATGTCCTGTGACTCATCGACCACGGCATAATCAAAGAATATCTTCTGGCTCTTTGAGATCGCTGCGGCCAGGGAACTGAAGACTTCGGCAAGTGTGATGAGATTGCTTTCCCTAAGGCCGGCGCGTACCCGTTTGTATATCGCCCAGAGGACAGCCCGTTGCCCTTCCGAAAGCCGTGTCTTTCGGCCAAGACGAACGACGTCTCGGTATGCGTCCCAGTTATCCAGTTGCCAGGCATCGACTACCTGCTCCCATTCGGTCAGCAGGAATTGCTGAGTGAACTTATGACCACCGACAGTTTTGGAAGCTTGTTCGATCAAATTGCCAACAACCTTGCGGCAAGCTACGTCCGCTTTTCCGACGTGGGTCTGATACAGGCGCAGGCCGATAGCGTTCAGGGAGTAGATATCGATTCTCTCACCGAGACGTGGTGCACTGACTAACAACCGTTTGAGCTTGGTCTTCAGAGCGTTGGCCAAAGTGTCAGAGAATGTGGTCAGCAAGACTCGGGCCTCAGGATTCATCCTGGCAAGAAGTACTGCCCGATGTAACGCGACGATTGTCTTTCCTGTTCCGGCCGAGCCTGAGACACGCGCAGGCCCCGTATAGACGCGCTCCACCCACTGGCGTTGATCGGGGTGAAGGAAGATGGTCCATTTTTCCCATGGAAAGTCGAGTGCTTGCTTCAGTTCCTCGACATTCACCATCAGGCGGAAGCGCCGCTGGGCATCGGGATGTTCAAAGGGATTCACGGTTTCCAGCGCAATACTCGGCACTCGAGGCATGCCGCCGGTGGCCAGTTCGAGCAGAGCCTCAGCCGCTTCGGCCGGAAGGTGGTCAGCCAAAGCTAGGAGCGTATCCTCTGTCGCTTTTTTGACTTCTTTGATCCACTCAATAGGAACGCCATAGCCAAGAAGCTCTTCATCCGGCATCTTAAAGAAAAGGGGCTCCGTACTAGCCGCAGGTTTTTTTGCCAAAGATTGTTCTTTCTCGATGAAGATCGGGACGATCACTTCCTTCATTGTCTCCCGAATCTCGACCATCTGAGCAGCTCCGGTCTTCGGATGGATCTCCAGCTTTCGATGCTCTGCCCAGGCGTATGCCTTTTCATGATGATTCACATAACAAAGCAGAAGGCTTCGCTCGCTGCGGTGGACGATCAGGCGGATGTCGCTACCGACCCGGACTGACCAGAAGTTCTTATCCCGGGCTTTGTCCAGCTTGTTGAACTGCATTCCGGGATTAACGGGATTAATTTGGAGATCAAAGGCTGTATTCTTAACCGCCTTTTGCTCTTCATTGGTCAGCCGGGCGAGGCTATCTGTGAACGAGGCAGCAATCAGGAAGTCCACGGGCTCATACCTTGAATACCTTCATTACCTCATCACCCAGATGGTTGATGACCTTCACCGCGATCCGGCCGTTTTTTGGCTTGTTAAAGGGCCGTGAGGTGTCGCTGTGGAGAGATGCCCATGCCTCGTTATCAATCTCGGCCTTAAGCGAAGTCTTCAAAGAGTTGTATGGATCGTTTGCGCCTAAGAAATATGCATGCCGGACGAAAAAACTCTCTTCGTTGTAATCCGTGTCAATGAACCAGCATGCGATACCATCGGCGCCATCACTCACGACCTCTCCCGTCTGTGGCTTGAAGACATCAACTCCTTTAACTTTAATCCGGCGTTTACCTTCTTTCTCGTCCAAAATTTCAACATCCGGCTCGCCGAAGATCACGAAGAGGTTGCCTTTCCCCGTGTTCTTCAGGTCCTCGGCCATGTGCAGATCGGCGTTCATTCTGGCCTTGAGCACGGGGATGCGCCCTAACTTGCTGAACTCGGTCGTGTGAGCTTCGTAGTTAAAAGCGCAGGAGATTAAGACGTCGAATCCGGCATCTCCCGCCTCGCGTGCAGCTGATACCAGATCAGCACGCTGAACCGTACCGAACTCAGGGCCGATAAAGATCGCTGCTCGCCGGTTGGTATTTCCCTCCATATAGTGGCCTTCACCACAAATAAGATTGCCTGGCCAAGGGCTGAGAGTTGTGAACGAAATTCGATCGTCTTTATGTGCTTGCTGGACGCCTGCAATCTTTAGATTCTCCAGGATCATCTGGGGGAAGTGCTGCTTGGTGCCGTATACGTGGGGCTTCTCCTTGATCCTATCGATCATCTCATCGTTCTCGTCAACATCCAGCGTACGGTGAGGGCTAAGGCTTTCTATTGTGAAGGGGCCAGCAACTCGGATCGTCTTCTTGTCTTCGTATGGTTTGTCATAGAGATACTCGAATTCGGCCCTAGCCGCGATGGAGGCATCGATCTCTTTCTGGCGGGCGATGCGCGCCTCCCACCACTCTGCGTGAGCTTTTTTAGACGATTCAGACCAGGATTTCTCTGCTTCGCGAGGAATATCCCAATCCTCCCATTTCTTCTTTAGAGCAACATTCAGTTTCTCGCGCAGTGGTTTAAGTCTGGATTGCCACTTGTCCCAGATTACGTCAATCTCTGCGTTGTTGGCGATAGACTTGAGCGTGATGTGTGGGAGCCGCTCATTTACAAATCCATGACGGATGTTTCCGTAAACAGGCTGCGTGCTCGGCGCAGTACGGGTTATTTCAGCTTCTCTTATCTGCCCTTCCCGTGAGTCTGCAAGCAAGTAAAAGGGATACCTTGCGCCCATGATACGTGCACGTGCCAGAGCCAGAGCTACCCGTGAGGTGTCAATCGTGATCCAACGGCGTCCCCACTGCTCCGCCGCCATAGCCGTAGTACCGGAACCACAGGTCGGATCGAGCACGAGATCGCCAGGGTCCGTTGTCATGAGAAGACAGCGTGAGACAGCTTCTGTTGCCGTTTGTACGACGTATATTTTTGGGTCTGTCCGACTTTGAACGCCTCCAATATCCAACCAAATATTGGTACGCGGATAAGCTGCAAAATCGTTTAGGAATCGTACATATCGTGGGGTAGAACCCTCTAACATCACACGTTCCGCTTTGATAGCACGATTCAATCCGTCCACTGTTGTTTTCCAGTGCAGGCCTTTAGGAACCACCCACTTCTTACCTAAGAACATGAACTCTTGAATTGTGCTCGACTCGCCTTGCGACGTCAGATCAGCTGACGTCGCAAGGCGAGTCTGATCATGAGCTGAATATTTAAGTGCTTCTATTGATGAAATTTCACGATATTTTGTAGCTCCGACTTCCCCGGCTTGTTTCGCTGTGTAGAGATCGCGATATTTTAGACTATCCTTCTTCTTTGCATACCAAATCATGTAATCAGCAACGTTTGATAAGGTCTCGCTGGAGAAACCTGTTGTCTTTGCATAGGCAATAGTAGATATAAAGTTATCCGCCCCAAACACCTCATCCATCACTGTCCGGACGCGATGCACGTTTTCATCGCCAATCTGGACGAAGATAGATCCGGATTCGGTGAGGAGGTCACGAGCTACCGTGAGCCGATCACGTAGATAAGACAGATAGCTATGGATGCCATCACGCCAGGTATCACGGAAGGCTTTTACCTGTTCAGGTTCTCGGGTGATATGATCAGATTTGCCATCCTTGACATCACGTGAGGTTGTAGACCACTGGAAGTTACTATTGAACTTAATACCATACGGTGGGTCAAAGTAGATACACTGTATCTTGCCGCGCAGACCTTCACGCTCAGCTAGACTTGCCATGACCTGGAGAGAATCGCCCAGGATCATCCTGTTGCTCCAGTTCTGGTCGTGCAGGTAAAACTCGGTTTTATCCACGTCTTTCGGGATGCCATTAAAATCTGCAAAGAGATCTGGGGTGATTGTCCCAGCCTCATGGGCGCGCTCTTTTGTTTCTCGCATTAGATCATCCATGAGTGCCTTTGGATGAACTTTTTCTTGAATAAACAATGGCGGTGCTTGTACCACCAAATCACTCCAGTCCTGCTCATCCTTCCCGCGCCAAACCAATTGAGGATCGAGATCCGTATTTCGTGGATAGCGCGTGTTGATAGATTTATTCTCTTCGGGTTTAAGCACAGACTGGTATTCGACTGTAGGGATGATCTTCCGCTTGTCGGCGCGATGCTTAATGCTCTCAACAGTTTTTGGATTCGCCTTCTTTGGCATGATAACCTCTATTCCTCGGCCTGCTGAGTTTTAGTAGCCGCAATCACCTTGTTGAAATCGGCTTCGATTTTGGCCCCAAATTTGTCCTCCATCTCATACACCTCAGTCAGTTCGGCGAAAGCCCAACGTCCGTGAGTTCCCAAGTTGTTTACTCCTGGCACCCAGTATGTTTCCATTGTCATTTTCTTGACTTTCGCGTCTTCGCCACGATAGCCTTTAATCTCGATAACGAGGTGCAACAGATCGTTAGGCCCCCGGCCATCATCTACAATAACGATGAAGTCTGGACGATACCTTTTCATCTCTGAATTGAATCGATAGGGCACTTCGAATCCAAGATTGTGATTCTTCACGTAAGCTAGGACCTTTGGATGAGAATCGGCTATCCTGCAAAACTCTCCTTCCCAATTGCTATCGAGAACTGCATAATTGATATGGCAGCGCTCAGAACTAGTTTCCCAGAGGGTAGTTTTGGTCGTATTGAACCGAACATGGCTCGTAGAACCTGTGGGATTATATGCATCGAGCAAAGCCCTAACAGGACGTTCCCCAAGGAATTTTTTAGTGATTCCTGCATTAATTTTTTCACAGGCTGAGTCCGCCAATTGTTTGTACAGAAGCAGAGCTGGGTAGGTATCTCCTTTACACACCAAACAAGTATCGAGCCATTGCCTGGTGATCCTCTTCAGTTGGCCAAAGAGATGAAGTTTCGGTTCTTGTCCGGGGTCGCGCCACTTCGTATACAGCAGATGTTGAGTAAGGGTATAAACAATGGTGGAGTACCGTTCGTCCTTTAGATGCGTGAGGTTCATATCTGCACTTTTGCCGATGATACCCTCATTCATCGTCTGGGAAGGCCCGACCACCTCAGGGCTCAATATCAGGACCGAATCTTCATTGAATTCGGCGGTAAGGCGCTCCTCTGGTAGCTCAATCCGATATCCCACAACTCGTGGGAACTGTATTTCGAGATGATCGCGTTCAGGACGCATAGCCTTAACCACGACTGTTTCGCGAGGTGGCTGAGGAGGTGCTATAATAGGATTAGCCGTGAAGTCGAAGGGAACTCCGAAAACGTCCGCATACTCCACATTAAAAAGATCTTCATCGTTCAGGTCATAGGACTGACGGCGCAAAGCTCGACCAATCACTTGCTCGCAGAGAAGCTGAGTTCCAAAAGCTCTGATCCCCAATACGTGGGTCACGGTGTTTGCATCCCAACCCTCAGTTAACATCGAAACCGATACCACACACCGGACGTCCTGTCCAAGTTGTCCGATCTTGCCTACCGTATTCATAACCTCGCGTAGCAGTTCCTGATCCGTAATGTTCTCGGCGGCCAGGAAATCACCTGTTCGTTCCACTATTTCACGCCGGAAACGATCGATTTCATCGGCAGCCATTTTGCGGAAGTTTGCATCTAGCACCTCTCCAGCTTCAAGCTGTTCGCTATCAATCAAAATCGTATTAGGTCGTGGGAGAGGATTACCTGTCGTTTCGTCGAAGTTGCGAAACAGAGCGAGACGTCCATTTTCCAAAGTCGTGGTTCCATCGTCGTTTCGGCGCTGGAAGCCAGAAACGAAGTCGTAGACCAGCTTGGAAATCGACGTATTCTGACACACGATAATAAAACAGGGAGGTACCCTAATCTTGTTCTCCTCCCAGAGCCGGAAGGTTTTTTCGTAATGCCCATAAAGCGCTTGGAATGCGGTTTGTAGCTTCGTCGGGAGCATCAGAGGATCGAGTTCCCCTCCTTGGCTCCGGCCCTTTTTTGGCATTTCCTTTCGAATATTCTCCCAAAGATTGCGATACATCGGCATTTCACTACTTGGGATATTCTCGGCCACAGGGACACGCGGCAATTTTACGATTCCACTCTCAATCGCGTCCATTAAGGAGAAATCGCATACAACCCACGGGAATAGCGTCCCTTCAGCATAACCCGAGCCTTGGAGGAAAAACGGGGTTGCAGAAAGATCAATGACATGTGACAAGCCAAGCTTGCGATTCACTATCTCCAAGCCTGTAATCCAAACCCGGGCCGCTTCGTTATTCTTTTCGGCTTCTGTTTTCTCCTCGCCCTTCAGATCCTTATCGTCAGCATCCAGCGGCTTCTCCCGATAGCAGTGATGTGCTTCGTCATTCAACGCCAGGATATTTTTCATCCCCATGAGATCGGGTATCACACGCTGAAGCATTTGGCCTTCAGTCTCCAGCGTTTTAATCTCCTCTCCTCGACGCCCCTTAAGCAAAGCCCTGCCACCGGCTGACACGTCCATCCTCTCCCGCAACATAAAGGCATGATAATTGGTGATTACTATCTTTGCCTTAGCCAAATCAGTACGCATGTCTTCGGGAACGAGTTCACGATTAAAATAGTAGCTATCGGGATCGTTTGGCTGGAGAACGCGCAGCCGGTCCTTGATCGTGAGTCCTGGAGTACAGACGAGGAATCCTCGGGTGAAATTCTTGCTTGTGGGGCGGCGTACCGCGTTCACCGTTTGCCATGCGATTATCATCGCCATGACCGTAGTCTTCCCCGACCCGGTAGCCAATTTTAGTGCAATCCGCATTAGCTCGGGATTCGCAGCCCTATTGGCCGAAGTCAGATATTCGAGGATGCGCTTCCCATGTATTGACTGGGGGGCGACTTCAGTCAGGTAAATCAGAGTTTCGGCAGCTTCGATTTGGCAAAAAAACGGCCGAAAGCTGCTGAACTGGTGATGGCGCCAGTGTTGGAGAAGCCGAGCGGTCTCTGGCGTCACCTGCCATTGATTGGGATTAGGCAGGGCTCGCCAGGCGTCCACATGTCCTCGGATCTCATTGATCATCGACGTGGGGTCATACTGCTGGGCCTTTGTGGAGAGACCCTTTCCCTCGTCGAAAACAAAGGATTCCTGTGCTGACGCTTTAATCTGCTTTTTAGACTTGGGAATAGGAGTAATGAACTCAGCCTTTCGACGTTGTTCTATAATTTTCTGGGTGGGTTGACCGGTTTGGTCCAGTTCCCAGTGGCGTCTAGGACGCTCATATGGGGAGTTCAGAATAGGGTGCTCGAAAAATGGGTTGGGAACCTGCTCGGCTGCGCTCACAATGCCTCCGCTACGTTACCTGATAGCCCTATAGCAAATTGGGAACGATTCGATTTGCCCTGATTTATTGTATCACCTCAAGGGTGAGTTTTCGAGTAAGATGTAATTGAGTCCTTCAACACAATTTTTGCTTGGATTAGCGTTTAATCATATTGTTTGAAAATAGGCCTCAAATAAATTAGTATCAAATTGTTGCCGGGGTGGCGGAACTGGCAGACGCAAGGGACTTAAAATCCCTCGGGGCGAAAGCCCTGTACGGGTTCGATTCCCGTCCCCGGCAT
>JAFGPJ010000021.1 GCA_016936275.1 Sedimentisphaerales bacterium | reverse complement strand
CATTTGCAATTGGGCAGGATTGCTACGCATGATTGGTCTAACTGCAGGGTGCTCGACAGGCTGATGTTGTACGAACGGCGGATCGAAAACAGCCTGCATAAGACCATGCGCGAGCTTGAAAGACGGCAGCTAATCAGGCAATACCAGCAGCAGGAAGCAGAGCAGGAGTTTGAGCCATCCCCATCCCTTCGGGATGAGGCTGCCATACGGGATATGACTGATGAGAAAAATAGTAATTTGAAAAAACAAAGCCAATATGATCGTTCTGCGTCCGGCGTTCAGCGTGCTGCGAGAATGGAGTTGAAAAAACAAAGCCAATCTGTATCGGGACAAAATAGCGCAACATCTTATTTAGAAGGAGATTATGACAAAATACCGCTTCGCGGGGTACAAGAAAACAAAGCCAATTTATCCCTTAGGGAACAAACATGTCCTGAGCCCGTCGAAAGGACCCCATCTCGGTTAGCCCCCAGACCTGCTCTGGGGGTTGAGAAAATCGAAAAACCGTTCTCATAGCTACTTGTTAAACAGATATATGGCCGAGGAGGATTGGGTAATCGGACAATATTGATAAAAATTAAAGGGCAACTTCATCGTAAGACGATGGATTGTACTCTAAAACTATTTCCGGCACGAATCCCGCCGGCATCTCGGTTACGCCGGAACGGTTGAAATACAGGTCGCTGTTGCCAGAAAGCGTCATTTCCTCGTCTGAGTAGTTGATGACCGAGCCGTTGATTGTTCCGCCGGCGTTACCGAAGAATTCGACGCCATTGCCGGCTATCGCGCCGCATAGCGCATTGAAACTGCCGCCAAAAGATACATGAAAACCGGGGGCCATAACGAATGTGCCTGTTTGGTCATGAAGCCCGTTGAATTGTGCTTCCTCGGGCAGTTCGGATACTGGGTGACTGTCGACATGGCCGCGGAATATAATTTGATTTGTGCCGGAATTGTCTTCAATATTTCCATCTCCGACAATGATACCGGTTATGTCGGTTCCTCCTGTGAATTCGACCACGTTGGGCGTTTCGACATAAATAATGCCTTTTAGTGTCACTTGACCGGTAAAATTTGGATTGGTGTTTGCGAGTATTCTGATGTTCTCTAAAGTGGCATCAGAGGAAGTATCAATGTTGGGATCGAGGGGCGTAACATATGACTCGAACTGGCCCGGATCAGGCTGGGGGAACTCGGTTTGCGGAGCACCAAATGATACGTGGTTGTCAATGGCATCCTGGCCTGTTTCGCCGCCTATGCCGGCCTGGCCGCCCTGAAGGTCCACGTTGGCAATGGGATTAACGATACTTACGTCACCGGCGATTTGCGAGTTGCCAATTATCGAAAGGGCGAGATTGGAATTCTCGCTTTCGATATAAACACTTGCCTCTACGGCTACGTTAACGCCTTCGAGCTCGATATTGCCTGACAGTGACAAAGGACCTTTGGTTGCTACACCGAAGTCGAAGACATTATGTGCTCTTTCCCCCAAATAATAGTCTGCTCTTATTGTGCGGGATATGGCACCATAAACACCGGTAATATCGATCTGGAGCGTTTCGTTATCGAGCTTCGTAATTGTTCCGTTGAAACTCTTCTGGCCTGACGAGTCCAGTGTAACATTTGGGATGGTTATGACCGTACTGTTGCAGGAAGTAGTGACATTTGTTATATTTTCGCTTGTCAGCTCGTCCTGGAGCGAGTATGCAATTTGACTGAATTTCAGGTCATCGGCTGTCGTCCCGGATATTGAAACGCGGTTTAGCCAGTAGCGAATAACGTCGAATCCCGACTCAGCACAAATTCTTGCGCAGTTAGCCTTTCGATGGTTTTCTGCTATTTGCACATTAGTGCCTGACAGTGAAGCCATTGAGACAGCCAGAGCGGAAAAGATAACTATGAATATCATGGATATGATCAGAACGATACCACGATTCTTCGAGCACGCTGAGATGCTTGAGGATGCCATTTTTCCTCCCCCCTTAACGGAAAAACGCCACTTGAAAAGTAATTAGTAACTTCTAAGAGCTATTTAAAGTATATGAAATATATGCGATATTGACAAAGATGTTTACGTGACTCATCGATTATTAAGGAGTATTTAATGGTCTGGGAAATGTCCAATAAAATATTGAATGCACTTAAATATCGGCTATTTGGTGTTCTGAAGCTCGGCAAAATATGAGCTGCGCGCGAACGGGGCACAGATTACCCAGGAGAATCCCAGCTCGATGGCTTTCTGCTTCCAGAAATCGAATTTGGCTGGCGTTACATATTCGACAACCTCGAGCGAATCCTTCGAGGGCTTGAGGTACTGGCCGATAGTGATTCTGTCGCAGCCTGCTTCGAGCAAATCTTTCAAGACCTGCTCGATCTCGGCATCGGTTTCTCCTAAGCCCAGCATGATTGAGGATTTCGTCTGGACGTTAAGATATTGCTCCTTTGCCATTTTCAGCAGGTTCAGCGACAGTTGGTAATCGCCGCCTGCTCTGGCGACCGGATACAGCGATGGGACCGTTTCCACGTTGTGGGCGAATACGAAGGGCAGCGAGCTTTGCAGGATTTGCAGGGCCCGGGCCTGGCAGTTGCGAAAGTCGGGCGTGAGTATCTCGAATTTCATGTCCGGGCATTGCTGTCTTACCGCGTCGATGCAATCGCGAAAGTGGCCGGCGCCGCCGTCCGGCAAATCATCGCGATCTACGCTGGTTATGACTAAGTATTTCAGTTGCATTTGTTTTGCCATTTCGGCCAGGCGTGCCGGCTCGGTCTTGTCCGGCGGTTCGGGTTTGCCGGCCGCTACCGAGCAGAATTTGCAGTTTCGCGTGCAGATATTGCCGAGAATCAGGACCGTCGCCGTTCCTCTCGAGAAGCACTCGCCTCGGTTGGGACAATTTGCATTGCTGCATATCGTCTGCAGGCCGAGAGATTCGAGGACTTTGCTGGTATGCTGGAAGCTGCCGTCGGCCGGCAATGGCCTGCGTAGCCAGGGCGGCAGCCTGCGGCTTTTGGATTTCGTACTTTGTGCTTTGTGCTCTTGCATTCTATTTTTCGTCTGATGAAAAGCGCTCTGTTAGCAGTTCGGCTAACAATTGCTTTATCCGATTCATCGTGTGCTCTTTGCCGGTTTCCTTTAGCACCGATGTCATTTCGACGTTGTCAAGGCCGCACGGCACGATGTAATCGAAGATGCTCAGGTCGTTTTGAATGTTTATTGCCATGCCGTGATAGGTGATGAATTTCGAAACGCGGACGCCGATAGAGGCGATTTTTCTCTCGCCGACCCATAAGCCGGGAGCGCCTTTTCGCCTCGTGCTGTGAACGTTTAGCTGCTGGAGTAATTCCGCTCCGGTTGCTTCCAGCCCTCTGATGTATTTGTTGATTCCGAGGTCTGTTTTCTGCAGGTCCAGAATCGGGTAAAAGACAAGCTGGCCGGGATTGTGCGCCGTAGTGCCGCCGCCTCTGCGGACTTCAACTACGTCGATATGCTTTTGTGCCAGGTCTTTTCGATCGACTAAGAGCCGGTTGTAGCTTTGCCGGGCACCGAGGGTAATGACAGCGGGGTGCTCTACGATCAAAACGGTATTCGGTATTTCGTTTTGCTGCCTTTTGGTGCGTAAAAGTTGCTGCATTTGCAGAATTTCACGGTAGTCAGCGATTCCGCAATCACGGATTTGCAGAGAGCAGTTTTTATCTTGTTTGGGCACGGATTTCATGGATTTTATTTTAATGATGGACAACAGCGATTGCACGGATTTTCCGCCGGATATAGAGTGTTGTTAATTAAGTGCCAACAAATGATCAAGCTTTTGGGCCGGCATGTTCTTTGATATGTAAATAAAAAAGACTGATGACTGCTTACTGTCATCAGCCCCTGCTTTTCTTTTCCACTGCCCCGCACATCCGATAGCCACAGACTCTTCACTACCTTTTAAATCATGTACACTGTTAAAAGAGCGTGTGAATAATTATTCGAAGGCGATTCCAACGCCGATCTCTGCATTTTCGAGCAGTTTTGTTCGGTCAACCCTGACAATTTTGCCGCTTTTGATACGTGCAAATTGCCCTTTTTCCTTTGCCAGAGTCTCAGTGCGCGGGAAATTCAGCTCGACGAGATTGCCCGTCCGGATAGGCGCCGTTAGCGGAAGTGTGATAAATACTCCGGTCTTGCTGATGTTATAGCTTCGGCCTATAACAAACCTGTTCGCTTCCGGAATCCAAACACTGACAGGCCAAGTGACACTGCTCCGGCTATCTTTTCGCTGCTCAATTAATGCCTGCATAGTTTCAATCTCCTTAAAATAGTCGTTCCATCTTTGATATGTTTTATCGGCAATGTTAAATTGGATAGATTAGAACATTTGGATAAATTATTTGAATTTCTCAAAAAAGTCTTTATTGCTTGTGGTGCTGGACTGAAATGGGGTTTTTATAAGACGTTAACTGGCAAAATTTATGAAAATATCTTCGAAGATTACCCTGGATGCCAAAGTGGATTCAGTTTGATGGTTTGGGAGTAACAGACTTGCCGGATTTAAAGTTTCTGGCCGTCACTGGATAAATGCTATTTTCGCTGTTTATCACGATTTTACACATAAAATCGATGAAAATAACAGATATTTCTTGACTTGAACGGCGTCATTTTGATACAAATTAGTCAAACAAAGGTCCCAGGCTTTGTTAGTGTTATCCGTCAAAATCGGTGCTTTAAGGAGATAGGGTAAAATCGAATTTTCGAGTGTAATACAGGACAGATTGAATTGTTGTTAAGCTTGAAAACATCCGATACTTATCATGAAAATATATTTTGAGTATAACTGAAACACCATTAATTATTACTTATATTGAAGGAGGTTTTATGTTTAGAAGATTGATTTGTTTATTTTTTATGTTGGCCTTTTGTTTGGTGTCGTCGGCGCATGCCGCTACGATCATCTGGGTCTCCGACTCATATGACGATAATGTTGATGGCGAGCCGGATGACCAGCCGTGGGTCGATATGCTCGAAGCGAACGGATACACCGTCGATTTGAGCTTCAGAAACCAGGAAGGGCGTACCCTCGACGATAATAAGATAGCAGCCCTCAACGCCGCCGACTTGATTATAATCAGCCGCAACAGCGACAGCGGCAACTATGCCAGCGACGCTACCGAGGTTACCCGATGGAATTCGATCACGGCACCGCTGATACTTCAGGCTATGCACTTTTCCAGGAACAGTCGCTGGCTATGGGTTAATACCACAACCCTTCCGAATTACTCCGATTCGGCAATAAATATCATCAAAGCTGGTCATCCGATATTTGCCGGCGTGCAAAACGGAGCGCAGATAACTGATGGAAACGTAGGGCCGAGTACATTTGTTGACATTAGTGACTTGGGCAATGGTACCTTGCTCGCTACTGTTGAGGGCACAGGGGAGGCATGGATCACCGAATGGGAAACGGGAGTTGAGTTCTATCCCGGTGCCGGCCAGTTTGCCGGAGGTCCGAGATTGATGTTATGCTCCGGCACACAAGAGACAAATCCTACCATTGGCCGGGGTGAATACAATCTTACGCCTGAGGGCGAGAAATTATTCCTCAACGCGGTGCGTTATATGCTCGGTGGAGCGATTGAAAAAGCTCATGGCCCCGAACCGAGAGACGGAAGTCTTCATGTGGATACCTCGGCGACTCTTACGTGGTCGCCTGGCGATTTTGCAGTCTCGCACGATTTGTACTTCGGTGAAGTTTTTGAAGATGTGAACAACGGCGCTGCCGGGACATTCCTGGGCAATCTGACCGCTACGGTTACGATTGTTGGATTTCCAGGATTTCCTTATTCAGATCCACTGGTTCCGGGAACAACTTATTACTGGCGGGTTGATGAGGTCAATGAGTCCGATCCGAACAGTCCGTGGAAAGGCGACGTCTGGAGTTTTTCGATTCCATCGAAGACGGCTTATAATCCCGTTCCGTCTCTTGGTGCTGAGTTAGTACCAGTAACCGCCACTCTTAGCTGGACAGCGGGTTTAGGTGCAAAAGTTCATTATGTAATCTTTGGCGAAGAGTTTGATGAAGTAAACAATGCTACAATGGGTAAAGCAACGGGTACCGTAAACTATTCGCCCGGCAGACTTAAATTAGCAAAGACTTACTACTGGCGTGTAGATGAATTCGATGGTTTTAATACTTATAAAGGCCAGGTATGGAGCTTTACCACCGAGGGCTCCGTTAGTAGTCCGAGTCCGGCAAATGGTGCCCAGGGCGTCAGTGCGACTTCAATTCTTGCATGGAAAGCCGGGGCAATTGCCGCTTCGCACGAAGTGTACTTCGGTACAGATGCGGATGCCGTCAAGAACGCAACGAAAGCTTCGCCGGAATATAAAGGTCCCAAGGCACTCGGTGATGAGAGCTATAATCCCGGTCAGCTTATGCTGCAAACGACTTATTACTGGCGGATCGAAGAAGTCAACGGTGTCAATCCCGATAGCCCGTGGCCGGGCAACGTATGGAGCTTTACAACCGGTGATTACTTTGTGCTGGATGATTTCGAAACATACGATGCCAATGACAATCAAATCTGGTATTCATGGCATGACGGCCTTGGTTACGGTATGCAGGGAGTTCCGCCTTTCTTTGCCGGTAACGGCACCGGTGCTGCTGTAGGCGATGAAACCACTGCTTCCTATACCGAAGAGACTATCGTAAACAGTGGTCTTCAGTCTATGCCGCTTTTGTATGATAATAACAAGCAGGGCTTTTCGAAATATTCAGAAGCAGAATACACGCTGAGCAGTCTCCGGAACTGGACGGCCGAAGATGTTGCTGAATTATCGATATGGTTCAGGGGCAATCCGGCGTCTGTGGGCAGTTTCGTTGAGAGCCCTGTCGGGACATACACTGTGACCGGTTCAGGAGCAGACATCTGGAGTACTGCGGACCAGTTTCACTATGCATTCAAAACCCTTACCGGTGCCGGCTCAATAATAGCCCGGGTTATCAGCGTCGATAACACGGATCCCTGGGCCAAGGCCGGCGTGATGATTCGTGAGACGCTCGAACCGGGCTCCAAGTTTGCCGCCGTGTATATCACTCCCGGCCAAGGATGCAGATTCCAGGATCGAACGGATACCGGCATTGCCGCCACGAGCGATACTTCCGTCGCAACTGCAGAGCAGATAGCAATTACAGCACCGTACTGGATCCAAATAGAGCGTGATTTTGCAGGCAACTTCAGATGCTACTATTCGGCTAACGGCTCTAACTGGCAGCAAATGTCATGGGGCGTTCAGAATATCCCGATGAACTCGAGCGTCTATGTCGGATTGGCAGTGACAGCCCATAGTGCCGGTGCGACTTGTCAGGCTCAGTTCTCCAATGTTACGATTACCGGCAACGTGAGCGGCCAGTGGGCCAGCCAGGATATTGGAATTGCCAGCAACGATACCGAGCCACTATACGTTGCTGTATTCAACAGTACCGGCGCGCCGGCGATAATTACCCATACTAATCCGGATGCCTCAACGATAGATACTTGGACAGAGTGGATCATCCCACTGCAGGATATTGCCGATCAGGGTATCAATCTAACGGATATTGACAAGATTGCTATCGGTCTTGGAACCAGGGGCAACACGACGGTGCCCGGCGGTTCCGGCAAGATGTACTTTGATAACATCCGGCTGTACCGACCGAGAGAAGCTGCCGCTGAGTAAGCCCGGTTATTGCCGGGATAAAATTTGATTTTACAATATTTCGGGGCCTATATCGATTGATTCGGTATAGGCTCCTTTTTAATTATGTGACAGAGGGCAAATGACGTCTGATTGGCGTTCGCGTAGAAAACCTTGCTATTTAGAGTGCACTGTTGTATTTTTGTAAGACTAATGGAAACGAAAGTAATAAAGCTTGATGCCGAAAACGTTGACTCAAAGATGATCAGTGAAGCTGCTGCTGTAATTGATGAAGGAGGGCTTGTGGTGTTTCCTACTGAAACTGTTTATGGAATTGGATGCCGGGTCAAAAGCGATTCGTTAGCCAGGCTCGATGATGTTAAAGGTAGATCCGCAGATAAATACTATACATTGCATATCGGTCGAAACGACGATGTGGAGAAATATGTGCCCATTTTGGGATTAAAGGCTAAAAAGCTGATTCGTAACGCCTGGCCCGGCCCTTTGACTGTCGTATTCGAGCTGGATCGAAAGGAAATAGATATATTGCGATATAATTTTGATGGGGAGGTTCTTAAAAATCTATATAAGGATAGGTCCATAGGTATTCGCTGTCCGGAAAACTTGATAGCATCAATGTTATTACAGCAGACAAAAAATCCTGTGGTTGCGCCAAGTGCGAACATAAAGGACCTTTCGCCGGCTGTTCAGGCCGATCAGGTTCTTGAGCAGTTGTCGGGCAAAATCGACTTGCTGCTGGATGCAGGTCCGTGTAAATACAAACAGAGCAGCACTGTTGTTAAAATAGGCAAGAAAGGACTGGAAGTATTGAGGCCCGGTTTCTATTCCAAGGAAGAATTGGATAAGTTATCACAAGTTAAGTTTTTGTTTGTTTGTACGGGCAATACCTGCCGAAGTCCGATGGCCGAAGGAATATTTCGAAAATATTTAGCGGAAAAATTACAATGTAATGTTGACGACCTCGACAAAATGGGTTATAAGATAAGCTCGGCTGGCATTATTGGTTCAGTTGGTTATCCTGCAAGTCCCGAGGCGGTGGCAGCTTGTGCCGCTATGGGAGTAGATATTAAAGCTCATAGGAGCAAAGCTTTATCCGGAGAGCTTGTCGAAGAAAGTGACATCGTATTCGCGATGGAGCGAATACATCGGGACAGAGTTATTGCCCTTGATTCGAAAGCTTCAGATAAGTGTTGGCTCTTGGCGGATAATACCGGAATTCCTGATCCGATAGGTCATCCCCAGGAATTTTATTATAATTGTGCGAAACTCATTGAAGGATTCGTGCAACAGAGAGTTGGTGAGCTTAAGATATGAAAATAGCAATTGGAAGTGATCATCGCGGCTTCGAAATCAAGCAGCAAATCATGGCCATAGCTAGCGAGCTGGGTCATGAGTGTATTGATGTCGGCACCAGTAACAACAATCCCGTTGATTATCCTGACCTGGCGTATCTGGCGGCAAAGGCGGTATCCAACAAACAGGCCGACAGAGCTATTCTAAGCTGTGCAACCGGGATCGGAATGAGTATGGCCGCCAACAAGGTAGATGGAATCAGGGCCGCCCTGTGCCATGATGAGCTAAGTGCTCAGATTTCGCGTGACCATAATGATGCGAATGTCCTGTGCCTGTCGGCAGACCAGGTTGGAGTTGTATTGCTGCGAAAAATGGTGGAAGTCTGGCTTAGCACAGAATTCAGCGGCGGAAGGCACGAAAGAAGAGTAAGAAAAATAGCAGCCATCGAGCAGGGCAAAGATCCCAGAGAGCTTTCAAATGGCTGATTTATAGCGGATAAACGATAGGGTGGGCAGGGAGGCCTGTCCTATATATCTGATTCAGCAATTTCTTTTTATATCTCTCGCCACGCTCGGGGGTACGTTCTGCCAATAGCACGGCGAGATTAGGTCTTGGCGGTGACTCGTTTTGGTTTTGTCGGGATGGCTTTAAGTGCCGCCTTGATTCTTTCTTTGCCTGCCTGGGTCTTAAGGCGTAACTTTTCTGTGGGACTGCTACCTATCGCACGCAACTTGTTGTATCTGCTTTCAAGGAGGTTGTCGATCTTTGTTCGCTTCAGGTCCCGCAGTGTTTTCACGATATATTTCTCGACGTTATAGACGGTATCGTGGAGATTACGATGAGCGCCACCGAGCGGCTCAGGGATGATGGCGTCCACCAGGCCGAGCTTGATCAAATCTTTGCTGGTCAGTTTAAGTGCCTCGGCGGCTTGGGGGGCCTGGGAACCGTCGCGCCACAAAATGGCGGCACAGCCTTCAGGCGATATTACTGAATAGTACGCGAATTCAAGCATAGCAAGCCTGTCCCCGACGCCGATTCCGAGAGCACCGCCGGAGCCGCCTTCCCCGATGACGATACAAATGATTGGCACTCTGAGTCGCGGCATCCGGTTAAGATTGACCGCGATGGCCTGGGCCTGGCCTCGCTCTTCAGCGCCGATGCCCGGATATGCGCCCGGCGTGTCGATTAGTGTGACGATTGGAATGCCGAATTTTTCGGCAAATTTCATCTTGGCCAGCGCCTTGCGATATCCTTCGGGATTCGGACATCCGAAATTACAGGCAATTTTCTGCTTTGTGGTTTTGCCTTTATTTTGGCCGACGATCAGCACTCTTTCCCTGCCGATCTGGCCAAGGCCCGTGACAATTGCCTGATCGTCGCCGAAGCTTCTGTCGCCGTGCAATTCGCGAAAATCCTTTACCATTACGCTAAGATAATCGGACAGAAGCGGACGGTTCGGATGGCGCGCCACCTGAACGGTTTGCCAGGCCGTAAGATTCGAATAGATTCGTTTTAGTTCGGCAAACTGCTGTTGCTGGAGCTTGCGTATCTCGGAAGAATAATCAATGCCTTTCGCGGAGCTGAGCTTGCGCAGCTCACTCATCTGGCTATCGAGATGAGCAGCTTTTTCCTCGAAATCGAGGTAGTTGCTATTGCTTGGATTACTATTGTTCGGCATATTATCTATTTTAGTATCTCGTATTGTCATGGTAACGCCACGAGAATATATCACTATCAGGGCGAATTTTTATTTAGAAGGTAGAATAATAACATTTTAACAGCACAAATCAAAGAAAAAAATTGACATCTGCGTGGCTCTACAGTACTTTTTAGAAGAATATGTACCAGGGCTTATTTTTGTAAGGTCTTGTTAATGAACGACTTAAGATGAGTGACTATTTTAGGGTTTGGGCTTTTAGGTGGATCGGTTTCTTTGACAGTTTTGTGCTCTTTTACCCAGGTAAAAGCCGTTGGTTATACGTATCGGCCCTCCACTCGCGATAAAGTCAGACAATAAGCAGTAGCAAGCGGACGACGCTGATTAAATATAAGATTAGAAAAAAGGAATTGATATCGTGAAACAATGGCGTTTTGAAGTCTTTAATCGGTCGGGTTTTTCGGATGTACACGGCAAGGGTGTGCTGGAGGATATCCAGGAGCTGGGCATCAACTCGGTGCAGGCGGTTCAGTCGGCGAAGGTCTTTCTTATTGAGGCGGACTTCGATAAGGAATTTGCTCAGCGTCTGGCGCGTGAGCTTCTGGCCGATCCGGTTTGCGAAGATTATTATATCGGCAGAAGCGGCCCTCCGGCCGGCCTGGCGAAAGCGACGCTCATCGAGGTACATCTCAAAAGCGGCGTGACCGATCCTGTCGCCGAATCGGTAATGGCGGCGATGGCAGATATGGGAGTCAAAGCAAACAACGTCCGGACCGCCCGAAAGTATGTCCTGCTTGGGCAGATTACGCAAAGGCAGACCGATACGATTGCAAAGAAAATCCTGGCGAACGATTGCATAGAAGATTGCATTATCGGCAACGAAGCGGAACCGCCGAGCCCGCATCTGAAACCATACGAATTGCAGATTGTTCACTGGCCCATACGCGACCTTGACGATGATGCTCTGGTCGCTTTGAGCAAGGAAAAAGACCTGTTTCTAAATCTGATTGAAATGCAGACGATTCAGAAGCATTATCAAGAACTTGGCAGAGAACCCACCGATGTCGAGCTTGAATCGATAGCCCAGACCTGGAGTGAGCACTGTGTCCACAAGACGCTTAAAAGTTCTGTCGAATTATCAATCAACGGTGATCAGGTGCTCTTTGACGATTTGCTAAAAGATACCGTATTCAAAGCTACTAAACAGCTCAATAAGGATTGGTGCATATCGGTTTTTGCCGATAATGCCGGTGTGGTGGAATTCGACGAGGAATCTGCTGTTTGTTTCAAGGTCGAAACTCACAACCACCCATCGGCTCTTGATCCTTATGGCGGTTCGGCAACCGGCATCGGCGGCGTTATTCGCGATCCGATGGGGACCGGCCTGGGTGCCAGACCGATTGCCAATACGGACATTTTTTGCTTCGGCGAACCCGATAAGAAGCTCGAAGACATCCCCAAAGGTGTCCTGCATCCGAGACGGATTATGAAAGGCGTTGTGGCAGGCGTTCGCGACTACGGCAACAGAATGGGAATTCCGACCGTCAACGGTGCTATTTATTTCGACGATAGATACCTGGCCAATCCGTTGGTCTATTGCGGCAACATCGGCCTGATGGACAAGAACAAGTGCTT
>JAFGPJ010000202.1 GCA_016936275.1 Sedimentisphaerales bacterium | reverse complement strand
TTGGCCCGCCATCGTGTCCCCGGCTGCGGCGGAACATTTTGCAAAGGTTTGAGCAGGTCATACGGAACGAACACTTCGGCTTTCCAGCCCGTCACTTTTGCACCTGACTGCTTTAGTCCTCCTGTGACCGTAGTGGCCTTTTGCGTTTTCCGTTTGTCTTCATAGTGCCAGGGCCGCCAGCCGAGAAACTTGCCATCAAAGTTAGGGATAATAATCGGCAGCTCGAAACCGAGCGATGATATCTCGTATTCGAAGTAAACCGGGTATTGCTCATCCGGCCACAAAAAGAACTCGAACACATCTTCTTCCCACAGGTTGAGAAAATCCTCTTTCATCGTAGCGGTAATCAAGTTGTCCTCTGCATCCATTAGTACATATAGTCCGGTCGCTGAGTAGAGCATCTTTACGCGTGTTTTATATCGATGGCCGTCTGTGCTGCGCAAGTTGAGTTGTTCCCATGCGGCTTTTTCCCAAGCCGGTGCTTCGCCTGCACCGTTTACGACAAAATCTTCTGTCTGCCGGATACGCATTACCTTGGGAGCTGGCCCGCCGAAGAACAGCCGTTCAGCATTTGTTCGATAAACCTTCTCCAGCACGTCTTTAGGCAGGAAAATACCATAGATCATCCAGAAACCCTGCCTCTGGTGACTACCAGCACAATCGAAATATTCATCATCAGTTTCCAAAAAGCGGTAATACATTCTATAGGTGTCCCGGCGGGGCGTCGTATCGGTGCCGAACATAATACGGTCCTGATATTTCAGAAAGAACTTACGTGCCGTATAGGGCTGCCTGCCCAGCTCGGAAATCCGCGCATCGGGATCTATGTACATATTGGGATACGTGTCCAGCCATTTTCCGACGGTTTCCAGGTCTTCCGGATTGTTGCCGAAATGGGCGCAGATGAAAGTAGTTTCCGGGTGCCTGGCAATGGCACGGTTCCGCTGGGCGAGTATTTCGTCACGAGGGGGGAACTGCTCGCCGTAAAATAGCCAGTTCGGGTGCTCGCCGAGCTCGTGCCAGCGTTCGTTGAAGCGGTCAAGCGGCGTAAAGAAGGCTGCCGGATCGGCGACGTGAATAACTACCGGCCGCTCGTACCTGGCGCACATTTGCCAGACGGGATCCAGCTTGGGATCATCGACCGGCATCAGCTTGCCGTTCACGTAGCGATGGTTCAAACCAAGCGATTTGTGGATTTTCAGCCCCTTGGCGCCGGCCTGGAAGCTCTCTTCGAGACGTTGTGCTTCACGCTGGCCCCAGTTTTCCTCGTCGATGCTACTGAAGTCCAGCAGGGCGAACGTCAGGAAACGGCCGGGATGGGCCTCGTCCAGTGCGGTGAGTGTCTCTTTTAAACGCTGGCCTGACCCGCCGTCGAGGTTGACGACTGTACGAATTCCCGCGGCATCCATCTCAGTTAGATAATTTTTCACTCGCTCGTGTGTGAGGTGATCCTTGCCCCCGCCTAAGTGATTGTGAATATCGATCACCGGATACGCCGGCGTCTCGATCTCACTTTGTTTGGTTTTAAGCATCGAACGGGGCTGCCAGCCACTAAGCTTCAGCTCGCTAATATCATCGGTCGGCTGGGCAAATCCTATTGAAATCCAGCCAGCACTCATGAAAAGAACCAATCCTGCGAACACACGTTCCTTCATAACAATTCCTCATTTTAGATTCCGGGCGGAGTTTTGTCCGGATTGTATCTATTCATCACTCACATCTTCTTTTTTTAATGGAGTTGTCCAGAGATAGATTGTGTGATCGTTGTACTCGTTGTCGGAATTAATCTTTACGACCTTATTCGGCGTTACTCCTCTCATGTCGAAATCGTGCGAGACGATTCGCGAGCCGGGCTTGAGCTTTTCCAACTGCGGGATAAGCTTCACGTTGAGACTCGGCAGAAGGTAAAGCGTAATTACGTTTGCCTTGCTGAGATCCAGCGTAAAAATATCCTCCTGCTCGATTCGAACGAGGTCTCCGACGTTGTTCTTTTCGACGCTTTCGAGCGACTCTTTAATTCGTTTCGGATCTATGTCGTAGCCTACGCACTTGCATCCGTATTTCTTGGCCGCTGTGATAACTATGCGTCCGTCGCCACAGCCGAGGTCATAAACTATATCGTCCTTTTTGACTTGTGCCAGCTCGAGCATCTTGTCCACCACTTCCTGCGGAGTCGGGACATAAATTACATCGGGCTTGCGTGAAGCCTCCTTGATTTTGGTGGTTTTTTGCTTTGCTGTGGTGCTGCTTCGCTTTTGGCCGGTTACCGTCTGGGTGCCTCTTGAACTGATCCGCTCGCCGGTTAGTTTTTTGCCGTCCAGCGTACCTTTGAAAGTAATCTCGGATTCCTGGTCACCGAACGTTCGTACCATCTTGAAGCTCATTTGATTTCCTTCAAGATTGATTTTCTTAATGGGGCTTGAACCATACAGTCCGCTTAAATCCGGATTGATCTGAAGCAACTGTTTGCGGGTGCCGCGATCCGATGTCAGTTCGAGATCCCACTTGCCGACTAAGGCACCGCCGACACGCTGGCCTTCTAAAGCAATGTCGCCACGTTCGGACTTGATCGTTCCGGTCAGCTTATGTCCTTTGACCGTACCCTCGAAACTCGATTCCCACTGCTGGTCCTGGACTTTGCTGGTTCGCTTGAATGTCAGCTTGTTTTTCTTGAACGTTACATCTGTAATCTCGTGCTGGCCCCGTTCGCTTTGCCATTCTGCACTGAGGTTATTGTTATCGTCAGCCTTAATAACCAGTGCTGCGCTGACTTGCCTGTCGCCCACATTAAACTTGACTTGCCAGGTTCCCGCTGCTATTGGCATCCGTCTTAGACGTTTGCCTTCGACATGGGATTCTCCCCTGTTGCTCGAAACCGTTCCCGAGAGCTTCCCGCGTTCGATCGTCCCGGTAAAAGTGCTGCGGAATTCGTTGTCTCCGAATCGATTTACCTGTACGAAACTGAGCTGCGATCCTTCATACTTAATGTCTGTAAGCTCGCTGATCCCAAAACTAATCCATTGCCCTGAAAGATTGTCCTCCTTATCCATGGATAACGACAGGATCGCTTCAAGCTGCCGGCCATCGAAATCCATAGTAACCTGCCAGTCTCCAAGAATACCTTTCCCGGTCGTGCCGGCACTTGCGGGTACCGAAAGCACGACGAAAACCAAGAGTGCCAGTAACCCGACTTTCCTGTGAATTACTAACTGATTCATTAATTTTGCCTCCTAATAAAAAGAATATTCAGATTGGAATCTTGTATTTAATTGCCGTGCTGTTGTCAATTAAATTTAGCTGCAATTTTGGTAAAATGCGAGGTATTTCGAAGGGAGATAATACTCGGGTAAGTAAGTTTATGCCCAGACGCTGATTATAACTTTTCCTGCGGGCTCAGATCAGAACTTTGCTGGGCAGTTTTAGTGTATATGCCCGTTAATTTCTATATATTCGCCGGTTCTGCTCCGATGGGGTGTGGGGTATCCAAAGGCACGCAATTACCATTTAAAGTAGCAGCAGATGTGCTGATCGCTTTGAGCGCCGACGACACATAAATCATAATACACAGTCGGTTATAATTCATAATTTACGAGCGTTGAATCTCTACAGTCGCTCTGCTCCGCCGTATGGCGAAATAAAAAGGCCCTGGAACAAACCAGGGCCTGAACTTTTGGAGAGATACTATCATTATTATATTATTTTACTCTTTTTTCATGGCTTTGTCAAGTAGAAAATCTGTTCCAAATGCACAGACTGCACTGCTTAATCACATCAAGGCACTATAAAGTCATTGACTTTGAAATTATGGGACAGACAAGACCAATTTCATTTTCTGAGATAATGCGATATAGGCCAAAGGTTCTGTATCTAACATCCCGGATTTCTGTCCGGCAGAAAAAGCCAAAGTTTCATAAGTGTCTTCTTCCGTTATGAGCCATTCTGATACCGACGATTGGGGAGCGTTCTCTTAAGCGTCTTTCATTGGCAGCCACTTTTAGGCGTGCCTTTATTATCAGGATGAGTATAACTGCAGTTGCTATTGCTATCGCTGTTAGTTCCCATCTTTCCCATTGCCGATAATACAGCTCCGAAAAAAAACCTGAGAGCCTGTTTACGATCCCTTCTCCGATCATCCTTTTTACCTCCGAATATTGTGCAAATCGCCAATCCCATTGCTTCTAAAGTTTTTCCGCAAGAACAGTTCCAAAGCATCTGGCGGCGAGTTGTTTTCTTTATTGTTTTTCTTTGCAAATACATTATAATATTTTCAAAATCAAGCTGTCAAGTATGTTGAGTGCATATTTTTAAGATAATATGGATCAACTCCAAAAAAGTTGGTAAAAATCCGCATTCGGCAGAGGATTTATCGCATTAGAGCCAACATCGCAGATCGAAATAGAAATAATGCTTCTTTAATTATCATTATTTTACCTTTCTCCGTGCAGCAAACGCTTTTCAGTTCTTCTTCGTTGCTATAAGATATTCGCCAAGCGTTTCGATGTTTCGACTGAAAACTTCGCTGGAAATATAAGGTGTGTTGAGGATGAATGTAGGCTGACCGGTGAGGCTTTCTCCCTGATAGATGCTTATCCAGCGTCCCTTCTCATCGAGGTTTTCATTGATCTGCCTAACCTGTTGTTCCATATCCTCTGCTGGTCTGCTTGCTGTGGTTACAGGGGAATTGTGTTTCAATCGATTGTATCGGGCTTCCAATTTAGCCAATCTGGACTCGATCTTCCAGGCGTAATGGCTCGGCAGGTTCGAATCGTCGTAGGTCAATGTATAAACGTCGCCCCGGCGAAACATGTAGAGCGGTTTATTAGTTTTGAGTTCGTAGAAGCGGGCAAGCCTTCCATCCGGCAAAAGGCTGCGCTTTAAATAAGCCAGAGCACTCCGTATTGGTTCGAGGTACTTGCCGTCGCCGGTTGCAGCGTAAATCTCCATCAAAGTCTCCATAACTTCCTGAGATTCATCGCTGGCAATCGCTGCCGGCTCGAATTTTCTTGCCCAGATCGGTTTCATTTCGTAATTATATTGCTGGGCCCAGGCGGGCTGGGGATCGGGCATCTGTGCGAGCAGCAGAAAATCCCCGAGACGCCTTAATGCCGTTTTGTATTTTTCATCGCGATAGACCTGGTGGGCGTCGATAAGCGTTTCAGTCACGTAGCCTGGTACGTTATCATTTAGGGTGTACATGTTCCAATAATTCTTGACCCGTTCTTCGGTTCGCCAGTCGTAATCCGGGTAACTTGCCTTGATGACAGGTTGCTGCTCTACCGGGCCTGTCCAGACCTGGGGGAAGCCACCGTTCGGAAACTGGGCGGCAAGCAGGGCATCGAGCGCAAATAGAGCGGATTCGTGAATTTTCTTATGCTTGAATCCATACGCCTTGTCAGCAAGGACCAGTAATTGAATGGCTGATTGTGTCTGTCCGTCGTCCAGTGAGGAGTTGTTTTTGCCGTGTCCTTTGCCGTTACGATACAAAGCGACGCGCCCGTTCGGGTCAAAATCGATGCTGTTGGTCCAGCCGCCGGATTGAAGCTGCCCGTAAATCAACGCCTCGGCAGCATTTGTAGCCGCGTCGAGATAGAACTTTTCGCCGGTGGCCTGGTACGCTTTAAGATAAGCCATGCCGACGGTCGGCGTGCCGGGCGGCTGCACCCAGATTTGATCGGCGGTAGCTGTGCCTTCACCCCAGCGCTGCTTAAGATCTATGCTGTAATAATAAACGTATCCGCCGTGTGAAGCTACTTCAGTGCGAAAGTAAGTCGTTGCCTTGCGCATAGTAGCAACAGACTGTTCGCGGAGGTCTATTTGTTCATTATTGGCTGGCAATGTGAGAGGATTCGAGAACAGGACAAGCATGATGGCGACTATGATGCTTAAACTTTTATCCTTTGACTTCATTAACGGCACTCCGTTTTTACTGCTCGATCTTAATCATGATGGGGATGTCCTGTCTCAGGAAACTGCATGTTCCACCCGCGCCTTCGCAGACATAATACAAAGCGTAGGCGGATACTTTTGATATGCCGCCGGCGTCAGTTGGGGCATGGATTTCGAATTCAAATTTTCGAGGCTCCGAGGTCTCAGGTTTATCTCCTTGCGGAGCCGTCAGCAGTTGAGGCTGTACCTTCCATCCATCAGGCGGATCGATCCAGAGTTTCAGAGGTTCTGCTTCGTTGTTCCAATGAGCTTTGCGTTTTTCGTTTGGGCGAAGTGTCACGTGGACCCGGACGGTTTGGCCCGGTTTTATACCGGGTGGGATTACTGTTACCTCGGTCAATATCAAATTCTGCTGGTCCCGAATGATCCGTCTCTGTGGGTCCGGCGGCTTAACATCAAGATTCTGATTTTCAGGGCCGCCGCCGGGGCCGACAGTTTCGGAATCCGTCGGCAGGACTTTCAGTTCGATGGATTTTTCACCGCGCTTTCTAATTTCGTATGTGGCCGTTTGAACCCAGTCGTAGAATGGATAGGGCTTAGTGGATTGCGGGCCGTACTGTTCGATGCGCCGGCGCCAAATATACTGGTTCGGCTCTATCTGCCGGGCTTTGGTCCAGTGGTCCACGGCAGTTTGGAAATCGGTCGGTGATCGCTGCTCGGATTCATAGCGGATTCGATAACAAACTCCGAGGCGAAAATGTGCGTTGCCGTCCTGTGGATTGATTTTAACTGCCTGTGTGTAAGCGTCGATGGCATTATTGACATCTGAAGGATCTGCCCAGAGGACCAAAGCGTCGCCCAACTGGCGCCAGGTGTCGGACGAGCGACTCTGCTTTGCCCGGCTTCGTAAAACGTCTATGTCTGGCCGAGTCGATTTCTCGAATTTTGCTGATGCATCTTTTTCCGGTGGGGTAAAAGTTTTATCGATAAACTCCTTTTCAAAAGTCTTCAGATCCGGTTTAAGGGTGCGGACAATACCATACTCATCGATGGCTACCTCGATCGGTACGCTTTTTACACCCATCACATTTATCGGGTCGTGCAGAATCGGCCAGTTCAACTTATGCCACTGGGCGAACAGCCGGCAGCGGTCGGGGTGCTGTTCCTGTGCTATTCCGAGAACAACGAGCTTTCCATCGCGGACCAATTGCTGCACTTGTGTATTCCAGGCCGGCACGGCCCGTCGACAACCTATTCACCAGGAAGCAAAGTGGATTAGCAGTATCTTCCTGCCCCGATATTGCGACAGTGATACGGGCTTGTTGTCCTCGATGTTGGGCAGAGTAAAGTCAGGGTGGAATTGACCGGTACGCGGCGGATAATCACCGGCGGCGAAAGAAGAAAAGCTTCCTGAGACAAACATCAGCAGGCTCCAGTTTCGAATCATCCTCTTCACATTCAAACAGGAATTTATCATTTCACGTTGGTTTAGCTAAACATGCATATCAGCTTCCGCTCAAAAGGTCCGCCTTGAGAGCTTTTATCGCAGTCTCACAATGGTATGAGAAGTTATCGCCTGCTTCGGTTATTACCGAGCCGACGATGGCTCCTGTTGCGCTGTCAACAATCCGAACACGCAGCTTCTTCCTGCCGATGCCGGTATCTCCGTCATAGTACGTACACATAATGAGAGATTCGACGCCGAAAAGCTCCTTTATCCTGGCCCTGGTTTTCTCGTTCAGTCTTCCCTGCAGCAAATCCTGCTCGCTGAGGACCTCGTGCAGCCGGTTCCTTTCGACAAATGTAATGACTTGTCCGGAAAAAGTCTTGGTGTAGGAGGCCATGAAATATTGTTCCTGTTCGGGTGTAAGGCCAATGATTGCAAACCGGCTATGGGTAATCAGCTCGGGTCTGGTGAATAAAGCCTCTGTCTTCCGACGAGCAGCACATCCTTCTGATATGACCAAAGTTGCTACTATAAAAACAGCCGAAATACTGCAAAGAAATCTGGTTCGTATTTTCATTGTGTTCCTTCCTGACAGGCATTCAGAGCAATTATTTGTGTAAATGATTTGAATATCATGCTGAATAATTGCTTTCTGCCGATGGCGGATATCGTATTCTTGTGCCGGCATAACTTCTTATCTCCATACAAAAAGTCTTTTCAGAACAATATTTTCATAAGAATAAACCATCATACGCACTATGGCAAGAATCATTTTGCATCTGAAGGCGGTATTTGTGCCGCTGATGTCGATCTTTTATCTTAAAACTTTCCGGAATTGAAATTGATAAAGATTTCGCTTGACTTAAAGGTGATGGATTTTGTATATACTAAGGAAGGCTAAGCTCGGTGTTTTATGCTTTTTAGCTTGATTTTGGTTTCGTAGGAAGGAGGTAGCGTCGGATTGCAGAATTTTATCCCAAAGTAGAAATGGATAGAATTTAGCGAAGATGAAAATCACTATCGCTTGCTTTAGTGTGTGACTAAAGCAGCATTATCCTAATCTTAACCTTTTACAGGAGGACTTATTATGTATCGGAAATTGGTTTGTTTTGTTTCTTTTATTCTCGTTTTTGGATTGTGCGGTTCGACCGCTTTTGGCCAGGAAAATCAGATCGTAAATCCTGAATTTGACGATGGTCTGTCCTCGTGGGGTATATATACCTACCTGAATACCACCGAAGGTTTCAATGTGGAAGCGGTGCAGGGCGCCGGTCTTTCCGGAGAAAACTCGGCATTGCTTGATATTTACAACGCTCCAGCGCTTTCCAGCATAGGAATTGCCCAGAGCGGCCTGGTTGCCGAGCGAGGAAAGACATACCCTATCGGTTTCACCGCTAAAGCCGAACAAGTCAGAGGACTGGTTGTATTGCTTCAGGGTAATATTAACAACGCGTCTTATCCGACCTTTCTCGATCAGACCGTGGAACTGACACAATCACGACAAGATTACATCATTGAGTACACCCATACCGGCAACACAATAGGCGCCGCAGAAGGGGAAAGTCTTAATCTATACTTAATGATTAAGGGTCCCTCATGGTCCCCGCCGGGAGCAAATCTGAACAGTAAGGTCTGGTTAGATCGGGTACACTTCGGAGGCTTAATCCCGCACCAGCCCGTTTACTATGCCACCGGCCCGACGCCGGAAAATGGCGCCTTCATCGGGGATGTCTGGGCAACTCTTGGCTGGTCGCCCGGCGATTTCGCTGCTTCACATGATTTGTATCTGGGAGAAAATTTCGAAGACGTCAACGAAGGTACAGGCGGGACATTCCGAGTTAATCAGCCCGAAACGTTTTACATAGTGGGTATCTTCGGCTATCCTTACCCGGATGGCCTGGTGCCGGGAACGACCTACTATTGGCGGGTAGATGAAGTTAATGATGCCGTTCCGGGTAGTCCCTGGAAAGGCCCTGTCTGGAGCTTTACGGTACCATCCAAGAAAGCCTATAATCCCAATCCGGCTGATGGTGTGAAATTCGTAGAGCCGGATGTGACGCTTGGCTGGACTGCCGGTTTCGGCGCAAAAATGCACTATTTGTACTTCGGAGATAATTCCGCCGATGTTGAAGCCGGCACCGGTGACACTAGCAAAGGACTCGTAATGGGGACGAAATTTGTTCCAGGCACACTTGAACGAGAAAAAACTTACTATTGGCGGATCGATGCGACCGATGGTTTAGTCACGCATACAGGCGATGTTTGGAGTTTCACTGTTGCAAGGGAAACCGGCGGACTCAAGGCGGAATTCTTCAACAACGCGAGCCTTGCGGGTGAGCCGGCACTGACTCGTATAGATCCACAAATCGACTTTAGCTGGGGCAACGGCACCACCCGCGGCGTAAACTCACCGGCGGAGAATATTAATGTGGATCAATTCTCGGCTCGCTGGAGCGGCGTGCTTGAAATAGACGTGACGGACACGTATACATTCCGTATCAGCGCCAACAATGGTTTCAGGTTGTGGCTGGACGGCCGGCGAATCATTGATTACTGGGAGAATCCCACCACGAGCGCCCTTGAGAGTGAGCCAATCGAGCTTGTAGGCGGCACAACCTGCACCATCAGAATGGAGTACTACGAAGGTGCGGACACTGCGGTTGCACGGTTGTACTGGGAAAACAGCGTCCGGCCACGCCAGATTATTCCTCAGGCTGCTCTTTCGCCGCCAGTTAAGGCCAGCAGGCCGCACCCGGAGAACGGTGCTGAAGGTGCAAAAATGCCGGCTGTTTTCACGTGGTATCCGGGAGATTTTGCAGCGTCTCATGAGATATATTTCGGCACTGATAAAGATGCGGTTATAAATGCCACTTCGGCTTCACCCGAGTATAAGGGCACAAGAGTGCTTGGTGATGAAAGCTATGATCCCGGTGAACTTGCATGGGATACCATGTACTACTGGCGAATCGACGAAGTCAATGCTCTGAATCCTGATAGTCCGTGGGTTGGCAGCCTCTGGAGCTTTTCGACGGGCGATTTCATTGTCATTGATGACTTCGAGGACTACGATATTAATGAAAACCAGATATGGTACTCGTGGCACGATGGACTCGGTTACGGCACACAGGATAATCCGCCTTATTTCGCCGGCAACGGAACCGGCTCGGCTGTCGGAGACGAGACTGCGTGGTTCCCGCTTGAGGATATTATAATTCATGGAGGCCTGTACTCTTTGCCGTATTCCTATGACAACAATAAGCAGGGCTTTGCAAAATATTCGGAAATAGAAAAAGCGTTGAGTTATCCGCGTGATTGGACTGAGGAAGAAGTAGCGGAATTGTCGCTGTGGTTCTACGGCGATCCGGCCAACGCTCCTGAACTGATGTATGTGGCAGTTTCCAACACCGGTGGTCAGTCCGCTGTGGTCATTCATGACAATCCCAATGCGGCCCAGATCGATACATGGACGGAGTGGGTGATTCCTCTGCAGACCTTTGCTGATCGGGGCGTGGACCTTACCGATGTCGATAAAATCATGATCGGCTTTGGGACAAGAGGAAATACGACAGCACCCGGCGGTTCAGGTAGTGTATTGTTCGATGACGTTCGGTTGTATCAGCTCAGAAATGCTTCTGGTGAATAAACGCTGCTGTAACGTTTATTATGCTGGTATTTAAATCAATACGGAGCCAATATTGTTCATATCAGTATTGGCTCCGTTTGTTTTTGTGAGATAATCCTAAAAATCAGTTCCAAATCCGTATAATATTATCTGCGGCGGCGTGTCCTCCCACTCGGTGGGGCGGCATTCGCGGGCGCCGGTCGTATAATAAATGTATTTAACGTTTTTGTCTTTTAGCTCATCGAGTATCGTTTGTGAAATTCCTGGCTCCAGCGTCGGCTCGAAAAGAAAGTCCTTCGGACAAAGATGAGAGCCGCCGCCGACACTCTGGGAAAAGAAACCGGTCAGGACAATCGGTTCGGTTATCAATCCTTCGATGCGGGTTTGTTCGAATTGAACGGAGGTCGGTGTTGTGCCCATCATACTCCAGCGAACATAGTGCTCAACGGTCACCGATACACCCGTATTGGGATCGTCAAAAGAGCATGTTTCCATATAGTCTTGTTCTGTCGGCTCCCACGGTTGATAGAGAGTTGTCTCTTCGGTTGAGGTCATGTTTACGTCATCGATGAGCACCGGCTTTTCGTATTCGACTTCGAGACTTATCCTCAGGTCGTCCAGCGTGACAATCGGATCTTTCATGCCGCTCTGGTACAGCGGTTTGGTGACGAGCCGGTAAGTCCGCGGATTGTTGATGTCTTCAAAGCGCCATGTGTCGGTCATTGCATACTGGCCGAATTCCCATTCCGGCGGTTCGTAGGTGTGTGCTGCTCCGGGCATTGAGGGCAGCTCGACAGAGATATTCCGGATTTGTCCGTCGGCGAGATATTCGATACCGACCGTATCATATATACATTGCTGCAGGTTGTCCTCGCTGAGCCAGATATTTTTCGGCTTGAGCGTCCAGCGGGATTTCAGCCTGTGGCTTGTGAATACGTTGCTTCCTCTGCCCTGCAGCGACACATATTCTCTGGATTCACCGAGCATGTAGGGCGTAGTATATTCGACGTTTCCGGGCAGCGGGATTTCCCGAATCTGTTTGATTATGAGCCTGCCTTCGGGAGCCACTTTTTTAAACTCGAAGTCCAGCACGACATCGTCTTTTTGCACGGTCTTGCAATATTCATCCGCGGCCAAAACCAGCAGCTCATAAAGCTCGATGTATTCCTGCTCCCATTCGAGCACCGTGTTCTCACGCAACGGCACGAGGCTCGAACGCCGGACAAGCCAGGCAAGTGCTCCCTCGAAATGGCTCATTTCAATGCTGACCTCTTCCGGGACCGCATCAGTGGGCGGATTCGTGACCGAAACCGCTCCCTTTTGACAAACCACATTGGCGGTCCAGTCCATGTTCCAGCTTCTTTGCAGCGTGATAACACCGTTCGCCAATTCGATTTCATCGGGAAAAGATTGGTGGGCCAGCAGGGCCATGCCGGCGTCTGCCTCATTTACACCGTGCTTTAGACGTTCCAGAAATGCGTTGTCATTGTAGAAGCTGGCGAAGACCTTTCGAATGGCCCGAAACACACCTCGCTCGGCGCCGTCGGAAACGTCACAGGCACAGGGGCCGGCGTCGTCCTGGTCGATGTCGTCGGCCAGACAGCCGCTGTAGCTGTCGTAAAGGCCCGCCCCCGTGAAAAGTTCGCTGTCCTCGACGTTGGTCGAGCTGCGAAAACGTATCTTTATGCCGGGATCGAATCCGAATGTCTCAAGGGCATCGATTACAGCGGATTGTATCTGTGAATCGAACTGGGCTGCATTCGAGTTTTCGATCAGGTTGCGAATGGCCGCTAAATCTCTGGATAATCTTTTCATGTCCGCAGGCGGATATGTCGTATATTGTGACAGGCGCGAGGCGATTTCCTCCCGTATCGTGCCTCCAATTAAGGACGTGCGAATCTGCCATTTGGTCGGATCGTTCAGGTCGTCCGTCAGGAACGTCCCGCTGAGAATTACTGTGTCACTTGTGCCGTTGAACAGTTCTATCCAGTCGGGATATTCGCCCGGTTCGGCCGGGTCCTCGATGGTCGTTTTATTGTCGGCCATGAATTCGTTAATTACGAGATTGTTGCCGTCGGCGGTAGTCGAGTTTGCTGCTCCTGGTGACGGATTTTCAAAGAATTGCCACAAATCGACGCCATCAACGGAGCGTCCGTAGGAGATGTCCTGCTGCTGGGGGCCGAAACTTACACTGTCGATAAGTGTCTGGCCATCGCTGTCGAAAAGGCCGATTTCTTCCCCCGACCGGTCAAGTTTGAAGCCGGCATGAAAAGGTCCTTGCTCAGTATCGCCATCAGCCCAGAACAGAGCATGTCCGCCCGGGGCCAGCACAATTGGCGCCATGCTGGGCAAAGTCTGGTCGCCAAAGGCGTTCCATAGGTCAAACGAGAATGCCATTGCTTTGGGAGAATTGTCAGGAATAGCTCGGCGCAGGATACCGAAGTTTGCCGCTTTGCCTCCAACGTGACCGATATCGGCCGGCTGTAAGCCGTTCGTGTCGGCCCACAACTGCCCCCATTGCATCATCGGTGTTATCGTAATTGGCGGCGTCTGTTTCAATTCACGGAGCGAAGCCTTCTCCTGTTCGTTGAGACTACCGGCATCGAGCAGCTTGATCGTGCTGAATAATTGCATGTTTTCGCTCGAAGCGGCTAAATATACGCTGTGATTCACAAGACTTTGTGCTCTGGCAGCATCCTGCTCTATCGCAAGATAAACAAACGGCACGCCCTGAGATTTTGCGAGTATTGCCACGTGAGAATTCGGCGTCGAGGGCATCAGGCTGATAATGCCGGCCACAGATGGAATCTCGGCCGGCACGCCGTCGGTCAGCAGGATATCTTCCGGCAGCAAATCGCCGTTGGTAAAGGCCGCCTGGATTTCGCTGCCGGCAAAGAATTTAAGCGTGCCCAATGCCCAGCCGTCCGAATAGCTGACGTTGCCTTCGGCCCATTGAGCGGTCGAGCCGATCTGTATACCCTGACTTTCGAACCAGTCACGGTTCTGCTGGGCTATGGTATATTGCTCGTAGGTCGGAAAATAGTATGCCGTGACGTTGGGCTCGGCTATGACCGAGGCTTTGACAGTATTAAACAAATGGACGATTTCTTCACGGCTATAGGGATCGTTTCGAACCAGTTGTATGCCGTACTCGTTGAATGGTGGGTCTGCCCATGGGGAAAAAATCACAGCACCAAGGACAGCCTGCTGCCTGTCCTCATGCAGGGTGACATCATCGAATTGTTCAATGGTCATGCCGATAAAAGGACCGAGCTGCTCGAGTGCAAAATCAAAATGGTATTCGTACACCCGGCAGTCCTGGTAATAAACGACGTTCGGATCGAATCCTTCTTTAGTGACGATTGTAAACTTAATGTACGCAGGAGATGTCCAGCTTTGAAATTCTTCGTCGGGATATTCAATCTGGTTTTTCCATGCCTGCTCCGGCTCATCAGCTCTGGCGAAAACCAGACATGAAACCATCAGCACAAAAATCAGGCAACGATTTCTGAGACACATGGCCACTCCACCTTAATATACAGTTAATAATATTCAAGCCGCATCCTCGATCGAATACGGCTTGTAAACAATGCTTATTATACCATTTATGATTTAAATTTTCCAGTGATTTTGCTAAATCTTAATATAGCTGTTCCAGTTTATGGGGATGTGTAAGGCTTTCAGCGGCTCAACAGATAGCACAGCCAGGCGGCAAGAAAAGCCCCGTAGGTTCCTATGGCGTAGCCGATAAGGGCCATCAGGATGCTTGCAGGAACGAGCTTTTCGTTATGACTGGAAGCAACCACCGGCGCGCTGGCCGCTCCGCCGATATTAGCGGCGCTCGCAATCGCGGTAGAATGAATATCTACCCTCAGCAAATATGCGCCAAGGACACAAAATCCCCCATGAATGGCTATCCAGATATAGCATCCGAGCAGGAACCATCCGGCCGAAGCCGTAAGTCCGGAAATTTCAGCCCTGGCTCCCATATTTGCGACAAAGATATAAACAAGAGCCATTGCAAACTCGTGGCTTGCCGGGATGTGCCTTGCCGGGGTCAGCGAAAGCAGAAGGCCCATTGTGGTAATCAGCAGAATCTTCCATGTTGATGCGGTTAAGATTGGTTTAA
>JAFGPJ010000201.1 GCA_016936275.1 Sedimentisphaerales bacterium | reverse complement strand
GATGAGCTTGAGCCAATGGCAGCCTGTCCATCTTCGCCGGACAATGTAAAGCCAATCCATGAAATCGCCGGCCTTGAAACGGCGCAGGTAGTCGTCGGCAGTTGCACGAATTCGAGCTATGCTGATTTGATGATGGTGGCGACTGTTCTAAAAGGCCGGCGCATCAACGAGATGGTCGAATTCGCCATCGCTCCCGGCAGCAGGGAAGTGCTCAACATGCTGGCCGACAATGGGGCGTTGTCCGACATGATTTCCGCCGGTGCGAGGATTTTGGAATCGGGCTGCGGGCCGTGCATCGGGCAGGGTTTCTCGCCGGCAGATGGTGTCGTGAGCCTGCGGACGTTCAATCGAAACTTCGCCGGGCGCACCGGTACCAAAGGCGACCAGGCATATCTGGTCAGCCCGGAGACGGCGGTCGCCTCGGCCCTGACAGGCAGAATTACCGACCCGCGAGATTTGCCGGAGTTGTTCGGCCTGCAATACCCGAAGATAAAGCTGCCGGCTGAGTTTGCTGTCAACGATAATATGATAGAGAAGCCCATTAGCAAAGAGGCGGCGGCGAAAGCAAAGATCCTTCGCGGCCCGACGATTGTCGTGCCGGAGATGCCAAAGCCGCTGCCGAAGAAACTCGTGGGCAAAGTGTTGTTAAAATGCGGCGACAAAATCACAACCGACCATATCATGCCGGCGGGAACCTTCCTGAAACTTCGCTCGAACGTGCCCGAATACGCGAGGGTGGTCTTCAATTGCTTCAACGAAGAAGGCGAGCCGACGTTCGCCGAACGGGCGCTCGAATTGAAGAAAAAGGCAACAGCCGGAATTATTGTCGCCGGTGAAAGCTACGGCCAGGGCTCATCGAGAGAGCACGCTGCCCTGTGCCCGATGTATCTGGGCGTTCGGGCCGTGATTGCCAAGAGCATCGAGCGAATTCACAAGGCGAATCTGATCAACTTCTGCATCGTGCCGATCGAATTTGCCGATCCGGCTGACTACAACAAAATCGGGCAAGGCGACGAATTAAGAATAAATGGTTTACTCGAAGCAATAAAGAACAGCGACACAGTTAAGATTGTTAAAGCAAACGGCCCGCTTAAATTTATCGGGAAGCTTGAATTGTCCGACAGGGATCGAGAAATACTGCTCTCGGCGGGACTTTTGAATTATACGCGAAAGAAAGTTGACAAGTAACAGAGGCACAGATGAACAAAGTGACAAAGTCAAAACAAGTCAAAACATACAGGGACATGATCGTGTGGCAAAAAGCCATGACTCTTGTTACTGTAATCTATCGCATATCAAAGAAACGTGCCTTTGACACTTTGCGCCTGAAAGATAAAGGCTAAATAATGTCAAAAGATATAATAACCATTTTCGGCACGAGCAGGGCTGGGGCAGGTGATGAGATTTTTACGCTGGCTGTGGAAACCGGCAGGCTTTTGGCTCAGGCCGGTTTTACCATCGCTAACGGTGGTTACGGCGGGACTATGCTGGCCGCGGCGAAAGGGGCCGCTGAGGCCGGCGGTGAAATCATCGGCGTTACATGCTCGACGTTCAAGTCCAGCAAAGCAAACAAGTATGTTACTCGTGAAGTTGTTACCGGCTCACTCGATGAACGTCTCGATACGCTCGTCAAACTGGGGCGGGCGTACATCGTCCTGCCGGGCGGAACGGGAACGCTGCTGGAACTGGCAAAAGTCTGGGAATTAAAAAACAAAGGCTTTCTCAATACGAATAAGCCGATTATACTCTTGGGCGGATTCTGGAAGCCGCTCGTCGAGCTTATCGCGATCGACGATGCCGACAGCAGCAGGTTTGTGAAACTGGCTGATGCGCCGAAGCAGGCCGTTGAAATTATTATCAAGAAAAAGTAACTTGTAAAATTTGATTCAATAATCCGAAAGGGTGGCAGCCTCAAGCGAAGCTTGGGGATGGCTTCTGGTTCTTTAACCATCCCCAAAGCCTCCGGCTTTGAAGCTGCCACCCAATCACAAGTAGATAATTTGCAAATTCATATTTGACATAGAACGATTTAAAATAAGCTATTGATATGAATAGGACATCGATATTTTTAATATTAGTATTCTTTATTGGTCTTGTGCCAGCAGCGTCCGGATTCTGTGCCGAGATAAATCCCGAAACGCCCCTGCTGCGTGACGGCTTCGTCATGAACGGTGTCGATGGTGATTTGGTCGGCCCCGACAGCAACGATGTATGGTTCTTCGAATTAAGTTCGGATGTGAACGATTACAGAACCGTCGTCGAGGCCGGGACAAGGCTGGAACTACTGCCGTCATCGGCGCTGGAGAGGATGACCGCCGACAGGAAGACGCGTACCGCGGCGGTGTACCGGCTCTGGAACAGCAGAGTGACAAAATATAAAAGCAGGAACTTTATATTTCCAAATTTCTTTCTGCCCGTGAGCAAAACGAAAAAACAGCAACAGAAACAAGACGGCTCAACCGATGCCGCAACCGAACCACAGCCCGGGCGGGAGTCTGCCGTCGACGATCCGAACGACGTATTGACTATGCCGCGGGAGGTTATGGAAAAGCTCAGAGCCAGGCGGGAAAGAACAGCCGGCACCGGACAGCAGGTACCGGACAGTAATGGAATTTCGGCCGAAGAAGATAAATTGCCCAGCGCCCAACGTTATAGACGAAGCTCCGATTCGGTTTTAGTGGACAGGACTGCGCTTTTAGTCGAGCGGGACGACGGCCGGCTTGTATTCGTGCTGGATGCCCTTGGCCGAAACGTACAAAAGCTGTCGTTAAATTTGCTGCCGTGTGCGGCGATGGAACTTACCGAGCTGAAACAAGCTGCCGAGCCGGAACCTTTGCGATTCAAAGTTGCGGGGATAATGACAAAATATAAAGGTGAAGACTATCTGCTGCTGGAGAAGGCGACACGAACCTACAGCCACGGCAACTTCGGAAGGTAAAGGACAAACGAATGCCCAACGAACTCAACAAAATCCTCATTTACGCGTCACAACCTGATTATAAGAAAAACCTGAAGAAATTTCACTCGAAGATGGCCAAAGCGGCACGTTTTGCGGACTATGGGAGCGAGGAAAATCAACAGGTGATTGATATTCTTCGCAACGTTGCCGAACATGGTGACAAAGCCGTGGCCGAATATACGGAAAAGTTCGACGGGGTAAAACTGAGACCTGACGAATTCCGGGTAAGCCAGGACGACCTGGACCGTGCCAATCAACAAATCGATCAGGACATATTACTTTGCCTGCGTGAGGCGATAGAGAACGTGCGGGCATATCAGAAGGACATCCTCATCGATACGGAAAATGCGCCGCGAGGAATACGATATACACCCATTAAAAGAATAGGCGTTTGCGTTCCGGGCGCTTCGGCGCCGCTGCCCTCTACGGTAATTATGACGGCCGTGCCGGCCCAGGTCGCCGGCGTCAAGGAAATCGCCGTGGTCTCGCCGCCGAGGCACGAGGGGAGTATTCACCCGGTTATCCTGGCGGTCTGCTGCGAGCTGGGCATAAATGAGGTGTACAGGATCGGCGGGGCACAGGCCGTGGCCGCTCTGGCCGTCGGGACGGAGACAATTTCTAAGGTTGATAAGATTGTCGGTCCCGGCAATAAATGGGTGCAGTCGGCCAAGAAAAACGTCGCCGGCGACTACGTCGGCATCGATTCCATAGCAGGGCCGAGCGAAGTTTTGATAATCGCCGACGAGCAGGCCAACCCGGCGTGGATTGCCGCTGACATGCTCAGCCAGGCCGAGCACGCCGCCGACAGCAGCGCTATCGTCCTGACCAATTCGGAGCCGTTTGCGAAATTGATTATCGGCGAGCTTCAGAAACAGTTGGTGGAGATGCCAAGAGCCAAGGCGGCGAAAGAATCTCTCACGAAGCACAGTGCTGTTATCGTCCTTGAAAATATGGCCGGAGTAATCGAAATGGCGGACGATTTCGCCTGCGAGCATTTAGAGGTCCTTTGCGGACAGGAAAGCAGACAAATCGCCGAAAAGATACACAACGCCGGCGCGATATTCATCGGCCCCTACAGCCCCGTGGCGGTCGGGGACTATTGGGCCGGGCCGAGCCATACACTGCCGACCGGAGCCAGGGCGAAGTTTGCTAGCGCGCTTACCAGCAACGATTTCCTCAAGTCAATCAGCATTATTGAATACGACCAGGAAATGCTCGCCGCCAGCGCCGAAGATATTATCCGCATCGCCGAGATCGAAGGGCTCAGCGCCCATGCCAACAGCATAAGAATCCGCCAGCAGGATTGATTTAGTGGCGAGGGCGTCCCACCCTCGGATCGCGGGCAGGATGCCCGCGACACAGTTCACAGGCCCCAACCGAGCTTGTCTTTATACCACCAGTAGAACCAGCCCAGTCGGTGCGCCAGAACCAGAACAAGGTAAATTATGAGAGCTCTTTTGAGAAATCCCCATAACGGGAGTTTTGGTATGACTGCTCCAATAAACCCGCCCACTACCAGAAAGAACAGCACCAGTCCGAAGTACGGCAACAATGCACGGCAGATAGACCGGACGATTTCTATCGGATTCAAGGCGTCAAAGGAATCAAACATAATTCCCCTAAGCAACGACATCGGCAGGAAAAATGTGCCGTAAGCAGCCAATGTCCAAAACCACGGGTCGGTTCGTTTAATCAGGACCGAATACAGTAAGATCGGTGCTAAACATATAGCTGCACTGCCAATAATGATTAATGCCTGGGAAATAAAATCACCTAAGCTGATTGTATTCGGGGTGGTGACGTCCGGAGCCCGCCGATGACCGCTGGCGCTG
>JAFGPJ010000200.1 GCA_016936275.1 Sedimentisphaerales bacterium | reverse complement strand
CCCTGCACTGTTACCTCGTTAAGGTAACCATCGGTTACAGTGAATGCTACATAATCGGTGTCGAAATCCGTTGTGCATACTCCCGATAACGTAAGAGTGTTAGACGAGTCGCTGATTTGTGTAAAGGTGGCAGTAATCGTTGTGCCGTCGTCCGTAATCACGAATTCCCAGTCGATAGCTTCGTCATCACCGGGAATATTGGCCCCGTCTGAGATTTCACTGTCCCATGGCCAGGCACCGGGCTTTTTTTCTAATATGTCCAAATTAGGCGGATAGCCCGAATCTACGGCATCTTGCCAAAAGTTAATGCGAATACCGCTATCAAGGACGTGTGACACGCCGCCGCCTGTGTTAGCAATAATATTGGCCCGTGTCCAGACATCCATGTCGCCGTTGTTTGCTAATGTAACCGAGCCGGTAATGGTCAACGGATATTTTGCCGGGTCGATTTGTTCGATGGTAGCAAGATAGTTAAGCTGAAGTGCCGGCCGGTCAAAATATAGCTGACCATCACTTAGTACGATACTGACATTAGGACCGTTAATGAGCTGCCATTTGTTGATATCCACAGTATCGGCTTCAAAGTAATCCTCAATCAGGACGCCTCTGGATACAGAACATGTGGTCAGGCCAAACACAAAAATGAAAAGGATTAGATAGCTCAATCTTCTATACATTACAACCCTCCTTCCAATGCTGAAAATCAGCGTTTAATTTCAAAGCGAAAAATATCAAATAGACTTTAGAAATTTCAGTCGCTGTGGGCCAAAAACATCTACAAAAGCTACCAACTCTATTTTTACCAAATTTATCCTGTTAAGGTCAAGGAAAATTTTGTCAATAAGCTCGGTTTATCGTTGTTTCTCGTAGTCTATATAATAAAAGAAGCCTATGCTAAATCGATTAGCACAGGCTCCGTATAAATCCATATTTTTCTACCGTTTAGCGCAAGGGCAGCAATTATTCGCCGGCAGCTTCTCTCTGCCTGTAAAGGCGGATATCGTCAAAGAACATCTTGCCGGAACCACCCGCTACCGTCGTATTGCCCCTGGTTCCCAGGCCGAGTGCAATCCTGTCAACATTAGTCAGGTCGATGCCTTGATCGGCAAAGGCTGACAGCGGGATGATCCACTCTGTCCATGTGTTAATCTGTGCCGCTGCTGGGTCGTCATTTACTACTATCGCAGGATTGCTCCCGATACCTTCGGGATTGGAAACGGCCACATAAAGTGGCTCAGCATCATTGCTCTCGATACCGATGTCCTGATTTGTCCACTGCCCAGCGACATTGCCGGTAGTCGTGACGTTAGTGAATACCGCCTGGCATGTCAAAGCCGCGTCATGGCTGGTCAGAGCCAAACCTATATAGATATTCGAGGTCATCGGGATGTTCTCGGGAGTACCCTGCATCGTCCAGGTTGTACCGTTGGTCGAGCTGGATGCCGTAAAGTTGCCGGCCAGGTCACGCTCGATCTTCAGCCAGTACGGTGCCACAATTCCGGCTGTCGTCGTATCGAGACTGGTTTCGCCGGTGCCGGGACGTCGCTGGAAGGAAATACCCGAACCAGGTGTTATCACCATCATCGCGTGCGCTGAATCAGGATTGAGTGTCTCGCGAATCATCACACCGGCCTTGGCCCAGGTGTTTGTATTCTGAACACTATTAACTTTCGCTACAATCGAACCGGCGCCGGTAAGCATCTTATATGCAAAGTGGAACTCATCTGCTTCCACGCCGTTCACTGCCCAGATATCCGCGCCCGAAGCGGTCATCGTGAATGTACCAGCCGGACCTTCGACAAAGCTGCCGGTGGATGCTGGATAGCCTCTGAACCATATCGACAATTCTGCGACATCTTCATCAGTCCAGTCACGCGGGGCAGTCAATGTCAACTCCGTCTCGGAATATTTGGCAAAGCCCTGCTTATTGTTGTCATAAGCCAAAGGCATTGCTTGTCTGCCGCTGTGGACAATGGTTTCCTCGGTATAAGAAGCAGTGGTTTCGTCGCCGACGGCAGCTCCTGTACCGTTGCCGGCAAAGTAAGGATCGACACCGGGAGCTCCATAACCAAGCCCATCGTGCCATGAGTACCAAATCTGGTTCTCGCCGGCATTGTAGTCCTCGAAGTCATCTATAACGAGGAAGTCACCCGTGGTAAAGTTCCAGAGGTTGCCGACCCACGGGCTCTCGGGATTTGTAGCGTTAACTTCATCGATACGCCAGTAGTAAGTCGTATACCAAGCGAGTTTACCCGGATCGTAGCTTTCGTCGCCGAGCGCCTTTGTGCCCTTATACTCGGGCGAGGTTTTATCGGCATTTGCAACGGCGTCTGCATCCGTGCCGAAATATACTTCATGTGAAGCAGCATAATCACCCGCACCCCACCTGAGAATCGGCGTCATTTTCGTGCCGGTCGCTCCATTGTTGGGACTCGGACTGCTGGCCTTAATCGGCGGCGACAAAGCAGCCTGCGGAATAAGCTGCTTAGGTGTGGAGGGATAACTTGACCACCGCAGTTCCGCTCTCGTACCGCCGGTGTTCTCGTAATATTCCATAATAAGGCTGTATGTTTGTCCTGCTGCCAGGTCTATCGTCCCGCTGTACTCGGTCGCTCCCTGATCTATCCAGCCATTGACAAGCTGTTGACCATCGATCCATAAGCGAACACCATCATCTCCCGTGGCATAAAAAGTGTAGGTCTCGGTGAATGCCGCTTCCACTTCACCGGTCCATCTGGCAGAGAATTGGTCATTTCCCACTGCCGGATCAGGTCCGCCGGGGTCACCCCAGTTGAAGTTAATCTGAGGATCTATGCGAGTCAACACGTGATTTTCAAAGTTCATGCCCCTGTAGTAGTCCCCTCTTACTCCTCCGCCTTCTTTTGCGGTTGTGAATCTCCAGACATCGCCCATATATATATTAGCGCCGTCGGATTCGTCGACTCTCCAGTAGTAAGTTTTCTCTAATTCAAGAGTGCCTGGATTGTAGGTTGCGAACACTGAGTGTTGAGCACCGGCAGCGTTTGCTACAGTGTCATAATCATCGCCGAAATATACGTAATGTAATTTTGAGCCGTAGCCCGGTGTCCACGTCAGGATTATGCCTTCGATGTCGATGAATTTGGCATTATTAGACGGGATTGGATTATAGGCTGTTTTGGGAGGAACCGTAAAGCTCCAGACATCGCCTTTCCATGGGCTGTTCGGGTCGGCATCGTTGACCTCATCGATTCGCCAATAGTAGGTCGTGCCGTTAACAAGGCCATCCGGATAAGCACCTCCGATAAAGCCGGCAAAATAAAAGATTGTATCCAATCCCAGATTGCCTCGGAATAGTTCAGAGTCCCGCGTGGCGTTATTCACATCGTCAAAATTGTCGCCCATATATACATCATGCGAAGCCGCGAGTCCTCCCGGTTTCCAGGAAAGGCTTACCCAAGTTTGTGGATACAGGGCGCCATCTCCCGGATTCGGGCCCGATGCATAAGGCCATACTTGACCTGACATAGCACTCAAAACCTCGGTTTCCGAGAGAACGTGGTCGTAGATGCGGATGTCATCCATCAAGCCGTGATAGAACCGAGCGCCGCCGCTCCAGTTACCGAACATCCCGGGGCCCAAATAATCTCCACCGCTGCCGCCTGATGTTTCGTCCTCCAATACGCCGTTAATATACATTGTCGAGCCGCCGGTTCCCTCATCGGTTACCGTAACCACGGCGTGGTACCATTCATCTTCCTGCAAAACAGTAGTGGAAGTTACATCCGGTCCAGTGTTGAAATCGGCATTGAGCAGGCTGGTGATTGCCCGTAAATGCAGGTGTATCACGCCGCCAGCCCAGCCATCGCTGTGCCAGACTGCATAGTAAACAGTATCGGGTGAATATGGTATGTCTCGGGGTCGAATCCACATAGCTAACGACCAGGTTCCCCGTACGATTTCGTGATCTACCGATATATAAGTCGATGAGCCGTCAAAGTCCAGCGCAAGGTTATTTTGTCCGGCCACCCAACTGGCCGTACCATTGATTGCACCATCGTTCCCGTTACCGGTTACGTCAACAGCAATCGTGCCGGAACCTTCATCGAGCGGCCAGTACAGTACGAGTTCTGCTAAACTGCTGTCTGCCAGGCCCAGCACAAGAACAAAGGAAATTAGGTAGATTATTTTTCTTTGCATGATTTACCTCCTTCAATAAGGTTAATGATTGGCCTTGGTTATATACCAGTAAGCCCGATAATCATTATGGTTTTCCAAAAAACTGATACGAACTGATTTGGTATTTATTTGCGAATTGGCGCTACCTCCTTCCTTGACAAAGCAATATCTATAAGCATTTAGCCTGTCAATAGATACAAAACCCACAGGTTTCACCAATCTCATTTGTACCAAAATAATCCCTTTTTGGTCAAGAAAATTCTTATCTCGAACTACAAATTCTATCGGTTTTTTCCTAATCTCCCTTAAATAGCTATAAAAAGGAATTTGGGATTGTTATTTATGTTCCTGCTTTTATGAACTTGAGCTTTTAGTGGAGAATTGGTATTTTGTTAAAAGAAAAGAGACAAGGTAAAGAATGCTATAAAATTCAGTGATAACCGTGAATTTCAGGAGGATTCGCAAATGTTGCAAAACAGAAAAATCAGTCGTCGCAGCCTGCTGAAACAAACAGCAGGAATTACCGCCGGCTTGGCAACATTCCCATATTTTGTGCCGTCATCGTCTTTAGGGAAAGGCAGAAGTGTTGATCCGACCAATCGTATCGTAATGGGATGCGTCGGCGTCGGCGGGCAGGGCACATACAACACAAAAGCATTCCTGAATAATCCGGCGGTTCAAATGGTTGCTGTTTGCGATGTCAATGAAGACCGCAGTAAAAAGGCGAAGAACCTGATCGACAAACATTATGGCGATGAAGGATGCGCGATTTTCGGTGATTTTCGTGAGCTGCTCGCCCGTGAGGATATCGATGCTGTAGTGATCGCCACACAGGACCACTGGCACGCATTGATTGCTACAGCCGCGGCGAAGGCCGGCAAGGATATGTATTGTGAGAAGCCGACGGGAGTTGCTGTCAATGAGGGCAAAGCAATCCGAGATGCGGTCCGCAGGTACGGCCGGGTATTCCAGTTTGGCACCCAGCAGCGGTCGGAGCGTAATTTTAGATTTGCCTGCGAGCTGGCAATAAATGGCTACGTCGGTAGGATTCATACCGTCAAGGTTGGCGCCCCCGGGCCCTATTATAAGCGGTCATATAATAAGCCGCCGGCCGAAGAGCCTGTCCCAGAGGGCTTCGATTACGATATGTATCTTGGCCCTGCCCCGATGAAACCTTATAACGGCGGCAGATGGGCCTTCCCCGACTGGTATCTTACCTGGGATTACTGTGCCGGGTTTATCGTAAACTGGGGCGTTCACCACCTGGATATAGCCAACTGGGGCTGCCCCGCGGTCAGTGACGAGCCGTTCGAGGTTGAGTGCAAAGGCAGCTATCGCAATGACGGCCTGACCGACAATATCAACGATTGGCAGGCCGAGTTCACTTACCCAAGCGGCCTGCGTATGACGCACACCGATACCGGCAATCCGAACAAGCAGGGTTGTCAATTCGAGGGTGACAAAGGCTGGGTACATGTTAACCGCCAGGGAGTCTGGGCAGAACCGGCTTCCTTGCTGAATGTCAGTACCAAGCCGAATGAGATACATCTCGGCGATTCGACCAGTCACCATGCGGATTTTATCAATTCCGTGCGAACGAGGCGGGATCCTATCGCCCCGGTCGAGGCGGCGCACAAGGCTTCTTATCTTGGTTTGGTGCCGGAGATTGCCTGCCGGTTGGGGCGAAAGCTGAAATGGGATTCGGCTAAGGAAGAATTCGTCGATGACCGTGAAGCAAACCAGATGATGACTCGTCCGATGAGAAGCCCCTGGCATTTGTGATTTAGGATTTGATATTTATGATTTATGATTGTGTTATCACCATGCGTGGTCCGATTTCGATTGGAAAAAGATTCTTAGCCGGCCTTATTCTTTTAAGTTTTGTATTTGTCTCTGAACTTTGGGCGGCTTCGATTAATCTTTTAGTAAACGATAAGATGCCGCAGGCTGTGTTTGCTACTGAAGATATTCGAGCCGCATTAAAGGTAAAAGGCCATACTGTAAGACAACTTAGTCTTAAACAGCTCAGCCGGATTGATGATAGTGAGCGTATTGTTCTTTCTTTGAAGTCCAATGATGATATTATCAATGTGATGCAGTCGGAAGGGGCAGAGTTCCCGGGAGATGTAAAAAGCGAAGGTTACAGTATCCGCACAAGTTCCAGGGCAGGGCGAAATACCTATTGGGTCCTTGGTTCGGACTCCGGGGGTGTCATGTACGGGGGATTGGAACTGGCCGAAGTCATTTGTGTGAGTGGTCTGGACGGAGTTAAAGACATCGACCACAATCCTTATATGGCTATGCGCGGAACAAAGTTTAATATCCCGCTGGATGTTCGCACGCCGAGCTATACGGATGTGTGCGATGCAGCACAAAATAATATAGCCGAGATGTGGAGCTTTGACTTTTGGAAGGACTACATCGATAACCTGGCGTGCTACCGATATAATTTTATTTCACTTTGGAGTCTCCATCCTTTCCCTTCTCTTGTGAAAGTCCCTGATTATCCCGATGTGGCGCTGGATGATGTGAAACGCTCGACAGTTAAGTGGCGGGAAAATTATGACCTGTCTGGCAGGGGATTCGACAGTCCTGAGATTGTGAATAACGTTGAGATATTAAAGAAGATAACCATCGAGGAGAAAATCGAGTTTTGGCGCAAAGTCATGCGTTATGCGAAAGATCGCAATATCGACTTCTACGTTGTCACCTGGAATATCTTTGTCAACGGAACCGAAGGGAAGTATGGCATTACGGATGATATCAACAACGAGACCACGATTGACTACTTTCGCAAGAGCATAAAGCAGATGTTCCTTACGTATCCCGATCTGGCGGGCGTCGGCCTGACGACTGGTGAAAACATGCCGAAAGCCACTTTCCAGCAAAAAGAGGACTGGGCGTTTAAGACTTATGCTCAGGGAATGCTCGATGCCGCCGAAGCGCAGCCGGGGCGTAAATTTACTTTCATCCACCGCCAGCATCAAACCGGCGCCAAAGACATTGCTCGGAAGTTCAAGCCTTTGATCGATCATAAGGATATCGAGTTTATTTTCAGCTTCAAATACGCCAAGGCGCACGTATACAGTTCCACAAACCAGCCATATCACCCCGGCTTTGTCAAAGATATTCAGGATGAGGGCGACCTCAAGACTATCTGGACGTTACGCAATGACGATGTATATCATTTTCGCTGGGGCGCACCGGACTTTGTTCGAGAATTCATGAAAAACATACCCTATGATGTCTCCCTGGGCTTCTACTTTGGCTCGGACCAATACATTTGGGGCCGGGAGTTTATGAGCACCGAGCCGGAAACGCCGCGTCAGATCGAAATTGTCAAGCACTGGTATCATTGGATGATATGGGGCCGGCTTGGTTATAATCCGAATCTCAGCAACGAGCGTTTCATCGATATAATCCAGCAGCGGTATCCCAATATCTCCGGCCGGGATTTATTCACCGCCTGGCAGCACGCTTCTATGGTCTATCCGCTGACCACTGGTTTTCACTGGGGCTCGCTGGATTTTCAATGGTATATCGAGGCATGTAAGAGCCGTCCCGGACCGGCACAAACAGAGTCCGGATTTCACGATGTCAACCGGTTTATCACGCTGCCGCCTCACCCGGGGACTGACAATATTTCCATTCCCGACTATGTCAAGGCTGTCAAGGAGGTAAAGCCGCTCTCCGGCACGACACCCATTGAGGTGTCCGACCGGATTCACAGCCATGCTGACAAGGCTCTGACAATTATCGACCGGTTAAAGCATGGGAGCGATAAAGAACTGAGATTGACGCTGGGTGACATCCATGCAATAGCTTATATGGGTAAATACTACGCACACAAGATACGCGGCGCCACAGAACTCGCGTTGTTCCGTGAAACTAAGAAGAAAGAGCATCAAGATAGTGCTATAAGAGAATTGACAAGTGCGGCAAAGTTCTGGCAACTGTACACATCGACTGCCCTTAGCCAATACAAGAATCCATTATGGACAAATCGTGTCGGTTACTGCGACTGGAAGGAACTCTTTAAAGAAGTTACGAACGATATAAAGATAGCAGGTGGCCCCGGTTCTGGCTTCTAAAGCAGGTTTTAGCGGCAGATGGCACGTAGGGGCGTCGAATACATCTTTTTATGTCGCAGGCTTCCAGCCCCCGATACTATTGTTCTGTGATTGCCTGGCCGACTTTTTCCAGGAATGTGCTGTAGATAGCGTTTGTAATTGCCCGTTCACTTTGGTCGAGACCGAGCCTGACGATAACCATATTCCACTCAGGGACAATGAACATGTCGTTGTTGTTATAGCCGCTGGCTGCGTACGTGCCAAGCGGAGCGCCGGGCCAGTTTCGCTTGCCGTTGGAGTTGATGCCGTTGACCCACCAATTAAATCCGTACACTCCCCGGCCGTCTGCACCGCTTAAAGTCTCCAGGGGCGTCGATGCAGGTACATGAGATTTTGTTGCTGTCTCGACCCACGATGCGCTGATTAACTGCTTGTCTTTCCACTTGCCTCGATTCAGAAACAGATGCCCGAAGCGGGCCAGCTCGCGCGCGGAAATGAAAATATGCTTGTTATTGTTGCCGGAGCCGCCGTTGACGATGATGCCGTCGATCTTTCCGAAATCGCCCCAGTCCCATTTTGCCCTGTCCATGCCGATCGGGTCGGCGATCCTTTTTTTGAACAATTCTTCTATCGGCTCATCCGCGATACGAGTAAGCACATTGGCGAACTGGTTCATTGCCGAGTCCCAGTAGGCGTATCGCGAGCCGGGCGGTTTGAAAAGAGGCGTCGGAGCCGGTTTGAAAGGAGTGCTGCTTGGCCCGTGTTTGTAGCTTCCGTGAGGCTCATCACCGACGGCGTAATATCCGGATGTCATGGTTGTAAAATGCCGCAGCGTAATGTCCGGATAGAATTCTGCCATTGACGGCACGTGGTCTTTTGCGAGTGTATCGAGCTTTGCTTTTCCATCGTCGATTAGCAGGCCCAGCACGGTGCTGGTAAACGATTTCGTCAGTGACCAGACCCCGTGCATCTTGTCTATATCTGTGCCTTTCCATATCATGCAGCCGTTGCGGATAATAACGAGTTCTTTGACGCCGTCAGAGCCGGAATTGTCCTTCAGGTACGATATAGCGGTATTAAGCTTTGTCGAATCTATGCCCTGCGCTTCAGGTTTGGTCTCTTGCCAATGTTCTTCGGGAAAAGTCATTTTTGACGAATCAGCAGCAGCCGATTTATTAAATGATGCCGTCATCAAAATCAAACTGCAGGTTACCATGATAAGTATTCTGCATAGCCTTTTTTGGATCATAATCTTTTTGTCCTCTCCATTGATTTGGTCGTGTTAATAGACATAACAACATATTAGTTATCCTTGAGATTTAAAGGATATGTGCTAACATGACCTTGTGCAACGGTAAAAATGGAAATCCAGACCATTTTCGAAGGAGAAGTTATGAACAGACAAATGAAACATCACATATCGAGTCAACCCTCCCGGCGTCGATTTCTCAGACAAAGTGGAAGATTGCTGGCCGGTTCGGTAGCCGCGGGCGTTGCTTTACCTCGGATTTATGCCGCTCAGGACCATACGATTCGGCTGGCTTTAGTTGGCTGCGGGGGCCGGGGCACGGGAGCGGTCGCCGATGCCTTCTCAGCCGGGGGCGGGCCGGTGAAACTGTACGCTATGGCCGATCTTTTCGGGCAGCGCCTTCAAAGCAGTCTGAGCAATTTGCAAAAGGATTTTGCCGACAAGCTCGACGTTCCCCCGGAACGCCGGTTTATCGGCTTTGACGCCTACAAGAAAGCAATCGACTGTTTGTCGCCCGGCGATGTTGTGCTGCTGACAACTCATGCGGCCTTTCGTCCGCTCCATTTCGAGTACGCTGTCAAGAAAGGCGTAAATATCTTTGCGGAGAAATCGTTCGCGACCGATGCGCCCGCAGTCCGGCGCTGGCTCAAAGCCGCCGAACTCTCGGAGCAGAAGAATCTAAAGGTCGGCGTCGGTTTCATGTGGCGCCATTCGCAGGCCCGGCAGGAAACGATAACGCGGATTCACGATGGGACCATTGGCGATGTGCACACGTTGCGTATATACCGCGTGCATGGCCCGGTTCATTGTCCGCCTCTGCCGGAGAATGTCAACGAGCTGGCCTTCCAGCTCCAGAATCCGAACAGTTTTACATGGGTCTCGTCCGGATTTTTCATCGACTGGCACTGTCATAACATCGATGTCGCCTGCTGGGCCAAAGGGGCCTGGCCCGTCTCGGCCCAGGGATTCGGAGGCCGGTGTTACGAACAGGCGGGCAACCAGTTCGACCACTACACAGTGGAATACACCTTCGCCGACGGCACGAAACTGCTGGCGTTCACGAGGGGCATGAACAATTGCTGGAGTACCTATTCCGACTACGCCCACGGCTCAAAAGGCTCGGCAGTGCTCATGGAAACTCTTGGTGAACCGAAGCCGAAGATTTATAAAAGTCACAACATGGTCCCGGAGGACCTTGTCTGGGAGTTTGGCAGGAATGATCCGAATCCGTATCACGTCGAGTGGCAATTGCTTTTGGATGCAATCAGGCATGACAAGCCTCACAACGAGGCCCGCCGGGCAGGCGAGGCGGAAGTGGCCGCACTGATGGGACGAATGGCGACCCACACAGGGCAGTACCTAACCTGGGACCAGGTGTTGAAATCCGACTTCCAGTTCGTTAAGGACATTGACGGCATGACTTTTGAGACTGAAGCACCAATTCATGCCGGCCCAGGCGGCATCTACCCGGCCCCACAACCAGGGATAACGAAGGAGTTCTAAGGCACAATTCTTATGTTATCCAAGGACGTTTTCGGCTCTTCGATTCAGCGATGGTCTTCAGGGTAAGTCCCACATCCTGCTTTACCTGAAAGTCGAACATGCCCAGGCAGACGAAATCGGCGCCGCCGGCAAAGGCGTGTTTGAGTCCTTCCTCTGCGGGTATTGCTCCGGCGGCCAGAACTTTGAAGGCTATCCAGGGCACTTTCACATCCTGCATGAACTCAATCGTTTCTTCGAAATCATCGCAGAACATATTATCATGATATTCGTTGTGATCTGGTGACTCTTTTTCGTACATTTCCATGAAGCGTCTGCCAACCTTGGGATGTGCCGACCAATAGCGGTCATGGTGGAGGGTTTTCATATAGAAGTCGGGATTGAGCCCTTCTTTTTCGCAGAACACGATTGGCTCCAGCCTGTGAGCGCATATACCTACGGGGATATCATATTTCCTCATGATTTCGTAGGCCCTGATGATATTGTCCTGCTTCTTCTGGTAGTACCAGATGTCACTGGCCCCGCCCCACAGGTATGCTCCCGAAGCTCCCAGCTCCAGATGCTCGACCAGCAGTTTTTCGTAATTGTCGATGTCGGTGGTAATCACATCTGCGAGCCATTTCATTCTGCCGCCGAAGTCTTTCCAGTAATTCGACAGTCTGTAATGCTTAAAGTTGTGATTCTTCAGAACGATGCCGTTAATGCCGTATTCCTCGCACAGTTTGAGCGTCATGAAGATTCGTTCTTCTGTGTTGTAGTTAGCTGCAAGGTCGGTTACGTAATCCAGATCCCTGGCGTGCATGTTCATGCTGATTAAATTGCTGCCGCAGATAAGACGGCCGAGCGTTAGATTGCCGATTTTTCCGACGGGCATTTTCTTTTGTTTGGCCTTCACTTCCGGATCGCCCAGGTCAAGGGCTTTGAGCCTTTCATAATTGAGCTTGTCTGATTTAGTGATGAAAGTCGGAGCGGTTACAGCATCAATTTTGTCCTGTGATTTTGCTTTAGAAGATGAGGACATACCAAGAAAAGGCAAGGCACCCAGACTTCCGAGCATTTCTCTGCGGTTTGTACGTTTCATTTGATATCTCCGGAATAAATCATATCAGATACGCCACGGCGAGCGCATGGCGCGGAAGAGCAGTCTGTTCGCCGCCTCGTCGCCCTGGAATTGTTCTTTAATCGGGTCCCATTTCAGCGACCGCTGTAATTTATGTGCTATAATTGTCAGATGCCCAAGCGATGCCGAACGATGGCCGAGTTCCGCATCACAGCTCGGCCGGCGTCGAGTCCGAATGCAGTCAAACCAGTTCGCGTGATGATTATTGTCACCCGGGTTCACCTGTCGCGTTGTCAGCTTCATTTCTTCGAATAGCGTATCAGGGCCACCCTCGATGGGGCCGCCCGTTGTCATCGACGTGACCCAGCCTCTTTCTCCCACGAAAACACCGCCGAAGTTTCCTTCAAGACGCGCCGTTTCCGGAACCGCCTTATAAACGCCCTTGACCATTCCCCAATGATCGACGAGATGCAGTAGCGTCCCGTTGGCGTACCTGTACGTCAGTGTGGGGAATTCGCCGCTGGCCGGATGAATGAATTCCACCGGCCCGCTTTCCTCCATGCCCAGTGCGTAATGAATAACGTCCGCACTGTGGGAATGATGCCATGTTGAGGAAGCTGCTCCGAAATCCTCGCAGAAGGCCCAGGGCACGACGCCGGGCGAAGGATTGAGATGATAGGCCGGATTATAAGGATGCCAAAGCGCCGGGCCGACCCAGAGGTCCCAGTCCAGTCCGTCCGGCACAGGCTCCGCCGGCAAGGTTATGTCAATAGGAACGTATGATTTGCCTGTATGCTCTACGTCCATTAAATGCACGTATGGCTTGAAACGTGCCGCCCCGAAAAAACCGCCTAACATGGTCCACAGTGTGAAGACTTGTTTGACTTTTCCAAGCCCGCCCGATCGCACGAAATTACAAACCTGCCGAATCGTCGTAATTGAACGATATTGTGTGCCGGTCTGGAAGATCCGGTTATATTTGCTCACTGTTTCAGCTAATCGGCGCCCCTCCTGAACCGTTATCGATATCGGTTTCTCGCAATAGACGTCCTTGCCGGCTTTGACCGCTTCAATTGAAATCGGTGTGTGCCAATGGTCCGGCGTAACAATAATCACGGCATCGATATCATCCCGGGCCAGAAGCTCACGATAGTCGTTATAAGCGGCACAGCCTTGATAAGTTCCCGTTGCATTTTTCGCGGCGTAGGTTTCCTCCACGCGGCGCTTGCCGTCTTCGCGTCGCACGCGATCCACGTCGCAGACGGCAAGTACCTGCACTTCGCTGTCGCCGATCAGCCGGTTCAAATGGCCACTGCCCATTAATCCTTTACCGATTAATCCCACTGTGATTCGCTCGTTCGCTGCTGTGTTGCCATTCATAACGAGCGCAGAGGAGGGAATGATCCAGGGTGCTGCAACAAATCCTGAAAGGGCAGCTATCCGTCTAATGAAGCGTCGGCGTGTAATATCTGAAGTCTTTTGATGTAATTGCTTTTTGATATGTGTCATAGCCAAGCTTATATAATTTATTTTTGTTTCCTTTTCAATGCAGTTGAGTTTTTCGAAACCTAATTATTGCTAAATATATCAAACATTTCTTGACCTTCCATCGATTCATAACTCTCTGGATGCCAGTTTTTCCATTCCTGTGCTCGTCGGAGCATTCGGTCCTTGATCGCCTGGATCGAAGCGTCAATATCGTTGGTTCTTAAACGTTGCAGGAAAATAGCTTCCATTTTATCGGTCGTTGCCTGCGCCACGTTATATTCCACTCGCGCGCCGTCTTTAAGTCCTTCAATCCATTCGGCTGGAACAT
>JAFGPJ010000199.1 GCA_016936275.1 Sedimentisphaerales bacterium | reverse complement strand
GCGGCAATCTCACAATATCTAAACAGAAGAGCGGAAGTGGAGTATCCGGAAAGAGTCTCCATCGCGGTAAAAAAAGAAGCGTTGCTGCGCTACGGCGAAAATCCTCATCAAACCGGTGCGTTCTATAAGCTGCCAGCAAGTGGTGAAACATCAATCAGCAGCGGCACTCTGCTGGCCGGCGGCATCGGAATCAGCTTTAACAATCTGATGGATACGAACGCGGCATTCGAGCTGGTAAAGGAATTTTCAGAACCGGCGGCGGTCGTCGTTAAGCATCTTAATCCATGCGGCTGTGCTGTGGATGACGACATCTGCGTGGCATACCGCAAGGCCTACGAAGGTGATGTTATAAGTGCGTTCGGCGGTATTATCGCTTTGAATAGAAAAGTAGATGTCGAACTTGCTCAGACAATAATGGAATCTTATAGCCGATTCGGCAAGGCGCTGGGGGCCGGCGGATTCTTTGCCGAGGTGATTATCGCCCCCGGATTCAATAAGGACGCCGTCGAAATCATAAGAACCCTTAAGGCCTGGGGCGACCGGGTCCGACTTATCGAAACAGGACAGATAGACAGGGCTAATATTGACTGTGGCGAGTATGACGTACGCTGCATCGTCGGTGGAATGCTCCTGCAGAAAAGAGACCTGGTAGGCTGGGAACCTGATGCTCTGACATATCCAACCAAGGCCCGACCCTCGAAGAAACAGCTTGAGGATTTAAAAGTCGCATGGCTCGTCGCAAAGCACACCAAGAGTAACACCATCGTGCTGGTTAAAAACAAAAAGGTCTGGGGTGTCGGTGCCGGCCAGATGAACCGCGTCGAGTCCGGCCTGATCGCCTTCAAACGTGCAGGCGACGAATCCAAAGGCTGCTCAATGGCTTCGGACGCGTTTTTCCCGTTCCCGGACAATGTAGAAAACGCCGCCAAGGCCGGTGTGGCAGCAATAGTCCAGCCGGGAGGCTCGAAAAAAGACGATGAAGTCATCGCCGCAGCGGACAAGCACGGCATTGCAATGGTCTTTACCGGCAAACGGCACTTTAAACATTAGTCTCCGCCAATAACCGAAACCGAAGGCGGCTGGATTATACGCATTTGCCGGCTTACTCTATCACGCCACAGAACTGCTTCATGGAGATTCTGTTTGGCGATGTCTGCTTTGAGCGAGAGCAGCTCGTAATCTTCGGCTTTGCCAAGCACAAGCAATTGCTTTGCCTCTCCAATCCGTTCTTCCAAACTCTTGAGTTTCGCCTGGTTTTGAGCTGCTTCTATCGAATAATTCGCTAATTGCAAGTTAAAGGACTCAATTAGATTGCCTCCTGCTGACCTGCTCAACTGCTCGCGTCGTTGCGCCAGTTCAATTCGCGTCTTGGTGAGTTTTTCCCACGCTTCTGCAAGGTCGTTGTCAGCAGCCTGTCCCTGCCCGGAGCCGACTAGTTTCTTGGCGTCATGTAACCGCACCATATTCAGGTCGATCATTTTGAGCAATTCCTTAGTGACCGTATCCTTATCAATCTCCTCCTGTATCTTGGCTTTTGTCTCGGCAATTCGTTTCGTAGTCGCATCGACTGTGGCTTTTTCGACAGCTTGATCCATTTCGATTTTCTGGATGTCGCTACTTAGATTACTAATATTATCGAGAATCCGGTTACGATCGAGAATGCGCGACCCGAAGATACTGTGAAGCTCCTGCTGTTTTTGTTTCAGTTCATCTTCGGACCGAGCGGCTTCGTCGTCGGCGAGCTTGAACTGGTTCATGAGTCTTTGCTTGTGCTCTTCAAAAACCCCCGCCAAGGCAGTTCGCAGGTTATATAAAAGAGCATCCATTAACTCCTCGGCCGCGGGTTTGACTTCCAGGGGCAATTGAATGTACAGGCTGAACAGATACGCTTGCTCCTCCGCCGGCAAGTTGGTTGTTGCCGGGATTACGCTTGCAGTAGATGGAGTTCTGCGAGAAAATCCTCTGAATCTTGGCGGGCTTGTGGACGGCTTTGGTTTAACAGTGAGCATTTCATCGTGCTGGGCCTTCTCATCCATCAACGCATATCCGAACTCGTCCATTTTTTCAGGACCGGATGAGCGTCCTATCGAGGATTTCGGTGCTGCATTGGAACTAAGCTCCTGAACATACTCGATTGTGCAATAATCACCTGGGGCTTGATCGGTTGATATGTTGAGGACTTCGCGTACGGCCTTTCCGCTCACGCCAGAGCTGTGCAGCAAGTAGTCGATAGTCTCGAAGCCCAAAGGCAGAATAGCCGGAGCGCACGTGACCTTCACAAGGCAGCTCGCCTGGCGGGTGCTTGAGACTTTCGTTTGAGGTTGTTCCGCTGCTTGAACCACACCTGCGATCAGAACAGTCGCAACTATCAGGACCATGATGCATTTTGTGTTTTCCATTGCGTATCTCCTTTTGAATTTGTTTTGTTAGACTTTTCGTTTTCGATTTCCGACAATCTCTGCCGGGCGACTTGTGCCCAACGATTCGCAGGAAAAAGTTCTATAACCCGCTTATAATTCTCTATGGCCAAATCCGTCTGGTTTAACTCGCGGTACAGGCGGTCGGCTTGATAAACGAGGATAAAGGCGGTTTTGTCCACCTGTTTCTGCATCTCCTCAATGGGATCGGGAATGCTTGCAAGCTGGGCTTCGAGTTCATTGAGCCGGCTTCGTCTTCGCTCTTCTTCCAGCACTTCCTGTATCAAGCTAAGAGAAGCGTTGGTCCTTACCTGAAGCTGCTTAATCCGGTTTTCGAGCATAGTAATTTTTCCCTGCTCCGGTTTTGGTTCTGCGGTTCTAAACATAACAGTTAAAACACCCAGAGCGACCATAAGCACGGCGGCTGTCGCAAGGGGAGCAACCAAATTGATCATATATTTACGACTAGCCCGGCGATGAATAACGGAAATATCCACCCGGACAGGATTAGCTCCCCTTGCCGCCTTGTCGGCTTGCTGAAGCAGATTTTTAATTTTGTCTTCCGTCATAATTTATTGCTCAATTAATTCCGCCAGGTCCTCTTTAAGTCGTTTTTTTGCTCGACTTAGTCGGACATTCAGCGTGTTTTTGGATACTCCGAGGATTCGGCTGATTTCGTCAGTGCCAAGCTCCTGAAGATACCGCAGTACGACCGGCTCTCGATATTTGGTCGGCAGTACTGCCACAGCAAGTCGAACGCGATTAAATTCCTCTGCATTCATCGGTGAGACGCCCGTATTTGTATGTGGCAGCCTCATCCCCATGCCGTTTAGCAGGATGGGGATGTCCTGCAACTGTCGAAGCTTCCATTTTTGCCGATAGCTGCGGCATTTGTTTATTGTTATAGTAAAGAGCCAGCTTTTAAGACTGCAATCACAGCGAAATTTTTTCAGGCCGAGAAAAACAGCAAGGAAGATGTCCTGGGTAACATCCTCGACATCGCCGGGCCAGCCGAGCAGCCTGTTAGCTAATGCCGCAACATCGGCCGAGTATTGTTCGACAATTCTCTCGAACGCGGATTTGTCGCCCCGGCGAAACTGCTCGACCAGTAGTTCATCACGCCTGTTAGAAGCGTGCTTTTCAGCATCAATTTTCTCAGCCATGGCTACAATATTAGACTAACAGCACGACAAAAACTTACAAAAAACTTAGAGAAATAAAAAAAATAAAGAAAAGCAGGTCTAATGTGTCGAGGCCGCGCAATCGACACAAAAATGCGGGCAAAAATGGTTTTATCAGGGAGGATTGTGCAGGCTCAGACCAAAGGCATCCTCGGCGGCTTCCTTGAGCACCTCAGAGACTGTGGGGTGCGGGAAACTTATTTCAGTAATCTTTTCCGTAGTGCCGATTAATGCCCTGGCTGCACCTATCAACTCGGTGACGATAGCGCCGACCATTGTAACACCGACGATTTTATTGCTGGAATTGTCTCTGACGACCCTAATTTCACCGATGGTCTCGTCATGTGCATTGCTTCGGCCGTTGGCTTTGAAGAACGATTTTCCTACTGAAACATCAAGCCCCTCAGCAGCACAGGCCTCTTCGGTCTTTCCAACTGATGCTATCTCCGGGAACGTATAAACCGCCCGCGGTATGAGCGAATAGTCAGCGATTTCCTCATTGCCGCCCGTGGCATTGACAGCGGCGACTTCCGCTTCGGCAAAAGCGCCGTGTGCCAGATAGGTCATGCCCACAACGTCACCAATGGCATATACGCTTGGAGCGTTCGTTTCTAATTTCTCGTTAACAGCAATCACGGGGCCATCCATCTGCAGATTCAAAGCTTCGACGGTTTCCTTGTCGATAAAAGCACGCCGGCCTACTGATACAAGGACCTTCTCTGCGTCGATTGTCTGACCGCCTTCAAGCACAACTTTTGCCGGGCTGCCGGTCTTATCAACCGAAATGACTTTTTGGCTGGTCAGCGAAGCAATACCCAGCTTCTTGAATTCGCGTTCTATTAGCCGTCCAACCCACTGGTCTTCCATAGGGATCAATCGAGAGAGTGCTTCGACGATCGTCACCTTTGTTCCCATGGCAGCATAGACACAGGCCATTTCGCAGCCGATGACTCCGCCGCCGACGATGACCATTGATTGAGGTATCTGCTGCAGTTCAAGGGCTTCTTTGCTGCTGATAACGGTCTGTCCATCAAATGGAATACCCGGAATCTCAATGGGATGAGATCCTGTTGCCAGGATTATTTTCCCGGCTTCAATCTCAGTCGGCCCGGCGTCGGATTCAATTTTGATTTGGCCTGGCACTGTTACCACCGCCCGGCCGGGGATAATCTTAACTTTATGGCTCCCGATCAATCCTGTCACGCCTTTACGAAAGGCGGTAACTATAGCGTTCTTTCTGGCCTGAATCTTCGCCCAGTTCGGAACCGGCGCCCCAACGTCAATGCCCATTAAATTAGCGTTTTTGAACATAAGCAGCGTGTGGGCCGAAGCCAGCAGCGTTTTCGACGGGATGCAGCCGCAGTTCAGGCAGGTCCCACCGACAAAGCCCTTTTCAATAACTGCCGTTGAAGCACCTTTTTGAGAACATCTAATCGCGGCGGCGTAACCACCCGGGCCGCTGCCGATAACTACGACATCATAACTTTCCGCCATTATTATAACTCCTGATTCGAATTAATGGATTTTGCAGATTATACAGGATTTCTATGCCTGACGGTAGGGATTCTTTTCGGGATTGTACCATGCAAAGAGCCGCTCGCGTAACTGGTCTTGAACTTTTTTCAGGCCGGGATCGTCAATACGGTTCACAAATTCGCCCGGGTCTGCCTCGTGGTCGTACAGCTCATGAATCGAGCCGTGATTGTAAATATACTTGTAACGCCTTGTGCGAATCATGTACTCGCAGATTTTTGACCTCAGGTTGTACTCGCTGAATGCCGCCGACGGCCCTTCGGCATCTGGATCGCGCAGCACTCCGGCAAAGCTTGCTGCGTCCATCTGCTCAGGAGCGCCGGGGATATCAAGCAGCGTCGTCCTTCGCGGAGCTTCAAGCCCTGCCAACTCGCTGAGTGTCGGATAGAGACCGATGTACTCGGTCAGTGCGGCGGTCACCTTGTTTTGAGGCAGATGCTTTGGATAACTCACAATCAGCGGCACCCGCACCGATGGCTCGAACAGGCAGAACTTCTGAAAGAGGCCGTGGTCGCCGTCCATCTCACCGTGATCGGATGTATAGACGACAATTGTGTTGTCCAGCAGTTTTTCTTTTTCGAGCGTCTTGTAAACGTGGCCGATGCACGTGTCAACAAATGCAAGATTGCCCAAATAGCCCGCACGATGGGCCCTCTGTCGTTTTTCACCCAATGCCGCCATATTCTTTATTCGCCGCTGGATATGCGGCGGATATTTAGAGATGTCGCCGACCTTCGGGAGCATCATTTTATCGACAGGATATTTTTCCGCCCATTGCCTCGGCGGATAGAATGGCGAGTGCGGCTTCATAAAACTTGTAACCAGAAAAAATGGCTGCCGACGGTACCTGGTGATGAACTTCACCGCCTCACGTGCCAGGAACATATCTAAATGGTTCTCAGGTTCGAGCGCCGATGCCATGCTATCGAAGTTCCACTTCTCGACGTTACCCACCCATGGGCTGCCCTTTGGCCACAATCCATCGACGTCGGGCAGGCCGGCACCGCCGTCATCGACTGTTTTAAAAAAGTGCGGCCCCAGCGGGTGATTGGCTATCTCATTGGCGTAGTGCTGCACTTTCGGCCCGAGGTACATCAGCCAGTCATTGATAGACATGTAATACTCAAAACCGTGGTTGTGGGCATCGAGAAAGTGCATCTTACCAATCAGGCCGGTCAGATAGCCGTTATCGGTGAAATGATTCGCAATCGTACGATAGCGCCAATCAAGACGGTCTGTGTTCGTAATAGCACCGGTGCTGTGAGCATAAAGTCCGGTTAGTAAAGCCATTCGCGAGGCAACACACACAGGATAAGGACAATAGGCATTTGTGAAACGCACGCCGCGAGAAGCAATCAGGTCGATATTGGGTGTGGGCACTAAATCCCTGCCGGCACACGTCATCAGGTCGGCCCGGTGCTGATCCGTCATAATCACAAGAACATTCGGTTTGTTTGAACCTGGTTTTTGTACTGGTGCAGAAGGTGAGTTTTCAGCACGAGTAATCTTATGGTTTAGCAGAATCGAAGCCGCACCAATTCCCGTTGCCTGCAAAAACCGCCTTCTCTGAACATAGTCACTCTCATTCATATCAGGACTCTCATAATAAGGATTATCTTCTCGGTCGAGGTTTCCATTCGTTCGACCTTGCCGGGTCGTAATCCGGATTCGGCGTCGGCATTTTGGCGCCGACCGATTTACGCCAATTCGCCAGCTTCTGCTGCAAGTCAGCCGCTTTGGCCGGCATGGTTTCGGCAAGATTATTTTTCTCGCCGATATCTCGTTTGAGATTGTAAAGCTCAAACTGGCCATCATCGAAGAATTCTATTAACTTATAATCACCCTCTCGTATAGCCCCGGCAGGCCTCGAATGATGATAATGAGGGTAGTGCCAATATATAGCATCTCGTTTGAGCGTGGCGGTTTGTTTTAGCAGCGGCAGAATGTTCTCGCCATCAAGAGCCTGGCTCGAATCTCCTCCGGCGCCGAGTATCTGAAGGAAAGTCGGGTAGAAATCGACGCTGGAGACCGGCTCGCTGCACGTAGTTCCGGCATTAACAACGCCGGGCCAGCGAACTATCAAAGGCACACGAATTCCGCCTTCATACAAAGTACCCTTTTCTTCCCGGAGCGGAGCATTGGTCGAGACAATTTCTCTTTCACCAGTATAACCTCCGTATGCCTGATGCAACCCGCCGTTGTCCGAAAAGAAAATCACAATTGTTTGCTCGGCAAGATTCAGATCATCGAGCTTTCTAAGAATCCGGCCGACATTGGTGTCCAAGTGTTCGACCATTGCCGCATAGGTAGGATTATTCACTCCCGTTGCCGGCTTCGGCTTGCTCCTGTATTTTTCGACGAGTTCCTCGGGCGCTTCCAGCTTGATATGAACGGTGTGATGTGACAGATATAGAAAGTACGGCTCCTGCTTTTTTTCCTGAATGAAATTTATAGCGTCATCGGTGAAACCGGATACCTGCTTGTCGTTCTGGTTCTTTACACTCAGCACAACCTTGTCGAAACCCTGTTTGTCCGGGGAAAAGCCATCGCCGCCAAGGTGCCACTTGCCGATATAGCAGGTGGAATAGTCCTGCTCCTTGAACACTTCGCCGATAGTGACAGATTCAAGAGGCAATTGCAGGCGGTTATCGGGGACAACGAGCTTTTCATAAGGCCGCCAATGTCCCGGGATAAAATCCGTGATACCGACGCGGGCCGGGTACTGGCCCGCCATAATGCTGGCTCGCGTGGGCGAGCAAACGGGACATGCTGCGTAGGCGTCGGTAAACTTCATCCCCTGAGACACCAACCGGTCAATATTCGGAGTTTCGTGGAATTCGCTGCCGTAACACGATACATCCGGCCAGCCCATATCGTCGATAAGAATGAAAACAATATTAGGCTTTTTATGTACATTGTTTGCTGCAGACCTGGCAGTGCGGCTCGGAAATGTCAGTGACACTGCACCCATTCCCACAGCTTTCAAAAAAACACGTCTATTCATACAATTCTCCTTCCCCAAAAAACGAGTGTGCCATGATTACTTCACAATGGTCGAATGAGCGGCGTCGAACATTCTTATGCCGCCGGTATCCAACTGTAGGATCAGCCCTTTCTCCGGATCAATCCCGATACAATGGCCTGTAAATTTTGAGCCGCTGAAAATAAGCGCAATCCTGTGACCCAACTGGATACTAAGCTCGCGCCACCGGTCGATAATTTTTTCGCTGTTATTTACAGCAACTTCAAGCCAGTGATCTATCGAAACCAGCAGTCTCTTTGCCAGCAGGTTTCGATCCGAAATCGAATGACTTTCCGCGTCTATACTTGTTGCAACATGTTGTAATTCACCCGGGAAAGATTCTTTCTTCTGATGGCAGTTGATTCCGATTCCAACAATATAAGTATTGGCGTCATTATCCATTTTCGATTCAAGGAGAATGCCGGCAACTTTTTTGCCATTCAACATGATGTCGTTAGGCCATTTGATTTTTGCCCGACTCCTGCCCGTTTTATCTATTGTTTCGGCAACAGCCACGGCACAAGTCAGAGAAAGCAGCTCGGCATTTAGTTTATTTTCGATAATGACAATTGAGCAAAGAATACTGTCGGACCTGCGGCTGAACCATTTATTTGCCGCCCTGCCCCTGCCGGCGGTTTGCTCCTCGGCAAAGACAACCAGACCGTCGTTTTGCTTATTTCTTGAGTACTTGGCGGCAACGTCGTTGGTGCTCGAGGTGCTGTCATAGACGAGGATTTTTCCACCGATGCGTTTGGTCTTCAGATTCGCCTTTATTTGATCCGGATCCAGCATAATCATTGCCGGTTGCCGATTTCACAATCGGAAATCGAAAATCACAAATCCATTACCTGTCGAGGCCAATGTCAACGGCTTTCGCCGAATGAGTTATCGCACCTACGGCGATTCTATCGATGCCGCACTGAGCGATTGCGGAGACGTTGCTTAATGTTATATTGCCAGATGCTTCGAGCAGCGGCTTTTTACTTTTGCCGCACATCCCGTCCCGCATCTCGACGGCGTGCTTTAGCTGCCACTGGCCCATATTGTCGAGCAGGACAATGTCGATACCTGGTATCTCCAATACATAGTTAAGCTGGTCATCAACATGGTCAACCTCAACAGCAACAAATTTAATACCCTTAACCTTTTTTGCCTCAGTAATTATTTCTCTCAAATTATGCTGGAAATTCCGGCCTAATTCCGCCATATGGTTATCTTTAATCAGAATACCGTCATACAATCCGAGCCTGTGATTGTACCCCCCGCCGCAGCGGACCGCGTATTTTTCAAGCAGCCGCCAGCCCGGCATCGTTTTGCGTGTATCATAAATTCTTGCTTTTGTGCCCTGAATGGCTCTGACATATTTGTTAGTTGTCGTAGCGATCCCGCTAAGCCGCTGGATAAAATTCAGCATGACCCGCTCGGCGCTGAGCATAGGGCGCAAAGGCCCTTCAAT
>JAFGPJ010000198.1 GCA_016936275.1 Sedimentisphaerales bacterium | reverse complement strand
CTGCGAATCGCGGCACGCAGCACGCGGCACACAGCACGAAATGACCATCGCCAAAGTATCCGGATGTTCAATGCAATATTTTTCGATCTCATCGGGGCCCATAATCATAAAGGCCGTCGAGAGTGCATCAGCGGTCGCGGCGTCGGGAGCGGACGACCATGCGGCACGTCGGCCTTCGACCGGCTCAGCAGTACGAGGATCGATGATATGCCCACCTTTTTGCACCCCGGAGCCACTCAGTGCTGTGTTTTTCAGAAAAGGTCGGGCCAGTATTTCCCCTATGGGACGCCCTGCGGTGGCTTTGTCTGGGGCCGGATTGGTCATAGTCAGAGGCCAGCCTTTTTTGCCGGGTGGTGCATCAAGAGCCAGAACCGAGCTATAACCGCCGGAAATCAGGGCGACGTCGATGCTCCAGTCACGCAATAATTCTGCTACACGGTCAACGGCGTAACCTTTGCCGATGCCGCCGAGATCGACTTGCACGGGACTTGCTGAGAGCATGATTGTATGTTCGGCCTCGTTTAGTTTTATGAGGTTTGTGCCGGTATGCATCCGGGCAATATCTATTTCCTTCGGCGAAGGATTCCGCGGGCTGCCGTCATCGTTACGCCAGCATTTCAGCAGGGTGCCGATTGAGATATCGAAAGTTCCGTTTGTTTCGGCGTAAACTTGCACAGCAATCTTCAGACACTCAAACGTATCCAGGCCGAGCTGCAGCGGTTGATTGGCGGGCAGGTTGTTGATTCGGGTGACATCGCTGTTTTCCAAAAACCGGCTCAGCTCGCGTTCGAGTCGATCCACCTCGTCGAAAGCGGCCACCGCGGCCTGACCGGCGTAACGCTCATCCTCGTGCACAATGAGCAGCTCGAAAGTGGTCGCCATCGCCTCGTGCGAAAAACGTTTCATGCCCTCAATCGAAGCACCCCGATGGACATCGGGATTGACAAAACAAGTTTCCTGTGGGGGCCTGGTCATTTGGCGCTCTCTATCATTGCTTCTGCCTGCTGCTGGTAGAAGTAGTTCCAGAGATCCTTTCTTACGAAGCCAAGCAACTTTACCTTCGGACGCAGCCACATATAGTAGGGCTTCTCAAACAAAAACAGGTACATCTGACGATCTTTGAGGGGCGTCAAATTGTAGAGCTGGTTTGTCAGCGAAGCCTCGACTTCGGGCGATGCGATAATCAACGGCGCAGAAGGAGTGCCCAGATCCACGTGGTCCCACCAACCGATAATGTCTTTATCGAACCGCCGGAAGTACCAGGGCAGCGGCCAATAATCTTTGCCGGGACAGATTACCTGAATATGCATCTTCACCTTATCAGGATTTTCCCGGGTCATCTCTTCCATTGCCCGGGCCATTTCCTTCACACGCTGCACGATGGTAAACACCTCAGTCGTGGGGTGAGCATAAACATAAGGATTACGGCTGTCGGCTTCATACCTGTAACTGCACCGATAGGACTCCCAGGTCAGGTGGACGAAAGCATCGAATAAAAAACATAGAATAATCAAACGCGGCAGGACATTGGGCACAAGCCTGACCAGAACTACCGCTCCGACGCCGGCCAGCAGAATCATGCCGTGAAGGAATCCTGAAACGCACCAGGGCGTTTTATACGGAATTGCGGAATAGACGACGGTCATAATGAGTGTATAGAAAGCGATGAATCTGAGCAGTTGAATGTTTGCAGAGGCCGGGCCTTTTTTCATCATTGCAGCAAGAAATCCAACCGCGGCCAAAAAAACAATGAGCCCTTCGGTCCAGATAGGGCCTCCGGCGTATCGAAAATAAATGAGCATTTTGAGGTAGTAATACCACGGGTGATCGTGCAGGTTGCTTCCCCCTGCCCGATTGAAATATGTCACATACGTTCGGACCGAATCGAGAACGCCGCCGGGATTGGACAAAAACGACGAGAAAAACAGTACCGAGACAATTACGCCGGCCGCGATACCGGCTATAAGATGGGTGGCAGCCTCAAAGCCGAAGGCTTTGGGGAGGGTCGATACACCAGAAGCCATCCCCAAGCTTCGCTTGAGGCTGCCACTCTTCGTCACGAGAGTGAGTAGAGCAGCCAAGAACATCGCGCCAAAAGCGATAATACACGTTTCCTTCGTGGCGTGCATAAGACCAAGGAACGCTCCGGTTAACAAAGCCCAGGCGATGTTTTTGCTTTGAGTGTACCTATAGCCGGATACAATTGCGCCAAAAGTGAAACAGACCAGGAGCATTTCCTGAATATAGTACCGGCTGTAAAAAACCATCGCCGCCGAGATGGCGGTCAACACCGCGGCATAAGCCGCGGCCGCTGTTCCAAGACCATCTATTATCGGCAAGAGCAATAAAACCAGGCATACACCAAAAAAAACCGGTACGATGCGCAGAGTGAACTCGGTGACCTGCGTCAGGTTTTCGGCGCCGCTCAGCCATGCGGGAATTAATGTAAAGTAATTAAGTGTCGGGCCGTGGTATTCTTCCGGGTCGTATTTATAGACGCCTTCCTCAAGCAACTCCTCGAACTTTATTGCGTGAATCGCCTCGTCGCCGTGCATCGGACGCTGCTGAAGCCGCGGCAAGCGCAGAACGAGCGCAACAACTGTCGCGGCCAAAATGAGGACGCAACCCTTTTTAGTCATGTCACTTTACCGGCTTGCCGTAAACTTCAACTTCAATATAGTGGTTTAGGTCGTTACTAGTATTTCCGTTGCTATAGAGCCGGACATAACGAGCCTTGATGCCCTGGGAAAGTACATCTATAAGCTTGCCCTCATTAGTTTCCGTATAGTGCATATCTTTGCCGACACCGAGTCCGGCAGAATTGTCAATGTCGTTGTTGAAGACGGTCTTGACGTTAGTTATAAAATCAGCGTCATCGGCGACCTGCACGACCGTATCAAAATAAACGCGGGCCTGTTTATGATAATGCCACACAACAATGGCATAAATATCGTACATCGCTTCCAGGTCGATTGTGACGTACTGCACAAACGGGCCTAACTCGACATAGCTGCCGTCGGCCGCTTCCTTGTCGCCATCGGTAATCATTTCGATCTCACCGATGATCGGCTCTTCATCGCTGCTTGCAATCGGCTTGCCCAAGGCAACATTTGTTGTACCCTCAGGAGCCAAGAACGGCGGACGTGCTTTACCCAGTGGTTTTTCGAGATTTGGTACCTTTGTATCTTGAGGTGTGCCGACGAACATCGGCTTGGGCAGCTTTATATCAATCGGAACAAAACCTGTGATATTGGCAGGAGCGGCTGGTTCTTCCGGCGCAAGCCGTCTCTCGGCGGACTTTTCGACCTCGGCGGGCTCTTCAGCGACAGGTTCCGTCCCAGGTTCAGCAGGCTTCTCGGGAGCTTTTGCAACCGGCTTATCCGCACTCGGGGCAGGAGTCTTGGGCTGAGCCGCACTTATAGACTGTTGGCTGGATTCCGTGCCAGCAGGTTCCGACTTCTTGCAGGATGGGATAAAGCATAAAGACATCGCAACAAATACACAGACACAGATTTTTACAATTGAACCAAAATCTTTCATTTTCATTTCCTTTTTACCTCAAAATTACAAATTCTATACAATAAACGAAACTGCTCATTTTCAACGAGCTACCGGATATCCACAAAACTAGAGCAATGATGCTATCCTATTTGTATGACGTTGTCAAGCCGCTCAAAAGTATATTTTTTCTTTTATTTATATGCCGCCGAGGACAATACTCACACAAGATATGCACGCAAGTAACTGTCAACAATACGCTTATTTCCAAATCCGAATCTTATAAAAAATACGGCAGGAATCCGGTATATTCACGAATCCCTGCCGTAATTATCAACTTCTTCAAGCAGCAAGAATATTCACGAATTCTCTAGATATCACCACTCTTTTCTTCTATTTCTTCGCCCTGGGCCTTTTCCGACGAAGGGGCAGCCATTTCAACAACCGGTGGCTCAAGCCCGGCCTTGGCGAGGACGTAGTACAGTACAAAGCCAATAATAAAAGCAATAACCGGTGCCGGCGTGATGAAAGCAAACTCTTTGCCGGTGAGTTTCACAACCATCGGATTTGGAAGGATCGCGACGATAAAACCAACGGCCCAGGCAATGTAGCCCGCCCAGTTAATTCCCTTTCTGGGTCCGGCCCATTTACAGCCACTGAGTAAGTAATCCGCCACCATCGAGCCGCAAATAGGACCGAAGGCTGCGCCGATGAGTCCGAAGACACCCATTAAATCAAACGCCCAACCCATCACGGCAATAATAATCGACACAACCGCACCGATGATCACCATCGTGGGTTTGCTCACTGTGGGGAACATCGTACCAATACTGTTGCCGGCAATGAATGTACAGAAGCACGCCGGCGCAAAACTCGCTATAGCGAACAACGCAAACATCAATTTGGCGCCAGCTTGCTGGCTGATGATGACATCGAACGTATAACCCTGGAGATCCGGATTGGCCCCGTGGGCACCGGCGGCGGCAATCAACGGCAGGCCTCCAGCCACAACGACGGCCAGTGCGATACCAACAAGACCGCCAAGCTGAATGTCTTTCTCATTCCGATTGCCCATCCCGAAGTCCACCCCGGCGGCGCCCGCAGTAGCGAAGAAGCCGACGACCATCGCGATTAAACCCATAAAACCGATGGTCGAGCTGCCCGTTTCGCTCGGGGTATAGCTGCCAGCGCTTCCGACATTGGCGAAGAAAACGTACAGGATCATAATGAGCGGAACGATCGGAAGGAAGGTGGAGACCTTGCCCACGTATTGAATCCCCCGTAGTGCGACAAACACCGCCAGCGCCGCCCAAAGGATCGCTACAATTGTAAAGGCCGCGCTGCCCGAAAACTGTTGCGTCGCGGGATCGACGGCGGGCGGCTTGCCAAACGCCTGAAGAATGAAGTCCGTCGATACCGCGATATTCACACCGAACCAGCCAAACTGAAGCAACCCCATCAGCAAACCCGGCATCAAGAATCCCCCCTGGGTACCATAAGTCGATGCACCAACCACATAGAGAGGGTAGCCGGTTTTCATGCCAAACAGACCCGGTACCAGGTAAAACAGGAAGTGGCAGATCAGGGCCGCTATAACCAGGGCGACAAGACTGAGCCCAAGACCTGTGTCGGGCAGGAAATTGGCGATGCCCATGTAGAAAACGACCCACAGGAAGATGCCCGCGTAGGCCGGAGCCGTGCTCTTGAACCAGGGCGTCCTGTTGGCGGCCGGGTTCGGCTTGGCCATACTCAAGTAACTCGGCAATGCTCCATTACTCATGATTTTTTCTCCTTAATAAATTACCTCGAATATATACCACCGGCACGCTACCGGATTATCCATGCTAAATATAACAATTGCGTTTCGAGACAACCAGTATTTTCGACAAACTCCATGTAAATTTATCGGGGGCACAAAAGCAGTTAATCCGTCTTCGGGATTTTAATTCTCTTGCCGTCGTTCATCGCCGATTCGTGGGCGCAGATTCCCGTCATAGTCCAGTTTGCCGCCGTGCCGGCATCGACGGCGGACTTCCTGTTTTCGACAATTGCACGAACAAACTCGTGTGTCATGTGAGGATGAGAGCCGCCGTGACCGCTG
>JAFGPJ010000197.1 GCA_016936275.1 Sedimentisphaerales bacterium | reverse complement strand
TTCCCGGATGAGACGATGGCCGAAATGAATGAAACAATAAAATATGCTTTTTCGCTGCCGTACTCTTCTATTAGTTTCATCATCTGCCTGCCACTACCCGGGAGTATGATCTATAAGGCTGTTCTGGAACAACAGGGGATAGAACGCATTGATTGGAGCAGATACGATTTTGCGAAACCTGATCCGTTGCCGTGCAAGCCATCGCCGAGGCAAGTTCGGCGTATACTTTTTGAAGCTAATATGCTGAAAAGGAGCAGGCTAGCACAACGAGTTTACCGGTTCATCCACTAAATTGAAAAATTTTGGCGGGATTTATAAAAAATGCAAGGTGTAACATTAGCATTTGCGCTTGTTCTTTCCGTGCTTGTTTTAACATTGCGTCCAAAGTACGCCTTTGTGGCATATGTTGTAGGCCTGTTGTGGTATCCGGCATATTTGGCAGTCAGTATAGGCACTATAGATATATTGGTAGGTCGTTTTGTAGTTGCCGTGCTGCTTATGCGGTGTTTTTTCAATGATAGTATTCGGCGTAAATTCACCTGGAGCCGATTAGATACGTTAGTTACGTTAAGCATGGTCGTATACGTTGGGGCATACTTGATTACTCAAGTCAATCCGATTGCGCAGACCTTGGAAGGCCGAGCTGGTTTTGTGATGGATACATGGTGTGCTTATATGGCCGCTCGGTTTATCGTGACTGACAGGTCTAAGCTGATTTCTATCATTAAGTGCATCGTTATTGCTATGGTCCCACTTGCTATATTAGGCGTTATTGAATCTGTCACGGGATGGCAGCCGTTCGCTCCTTTGTGGCGGTTTTCTCCATGGTTTAGGGGGGGGCGATTTGTTTCAGAAGGGCGTTGGGGACTTGCCAGAGCTGTTGGGCCGTTTAGTCATGCTATTTTGTTTGGCGGTGTTTTTGCTATGTTTATGCCGCTGATATATTATTTGCGTCGTCAAAAAGGTGATTGGAAGTCCTTGTCTTATATTGTCTTAGTTATAGCTACGCTTGGTGCATTGAGTAGCATGTCCAGTGGTCCGTGGGTTATGGTGATAGTGGTGATTTTCTGTCTGGTAATGGAAAAGCATAAACAATTGATAAAACCAATGTTTGTATTTTTAGTGTTATCATGTATATCCATCGGTATCGCAAGTAACAGACCTTTTTATCATGTTATTGCTTCGTGGGCGAATCCGTTGGGCGGCGCCAGTTGGCACCGGGCCAGACTTATCGATCTTGCTATTGAGAATTTCGACGAATGGTGGATGGTCGGTTATGGTGATAAAGATCCCGGCTGGGGTCATCTTCTCGGTATGGGTCGTACAGATGTGACGAATGAGTATATTCTCAACGGTATCAGGTATGGTATTCTTGGTGTTATAGTTCTTTGTGCAGTGCTTGCTAAATCATTTCGCGATCTCATATCTACATATAGAAGATTGAAAGATCCAGCCGTGAGATCTTTGTGCTGGGCATTCGGAAGTTTATTATTTTCTGTTGCCGTAGCCTGGATGTCTGTTAGTTTCTTCGGGCAATTATCAACACTGGTTTACTGTTCCATCGGAATGATTGGTTCCTTGTGCAGTCCAGGTTTTAATTGGCAGATTCCGAATCGAATCTCTATCGTGCAGAGTCGCCCCGCTCAGATAGCTTCCTGATTGCGTACTTTGTCAATGGTGAATGACAGGGCGGCTTGTGAATACATGTTTATATTGTTTAGCTGAATGGTGAGCGAAATTAGTTCCGAACAAAGTCAAAATGTTCGTTTGCAAATTATTGAAAGTGCAGAGGGTATTTCTGAGTTCGGCGGGCAGTGGGACGATCTGTTTGCTCGTGCCGTTGATTCGCCGGCGTTTCTGTCGCGACCGTGGATAAGCACTTATATCGAGGAAGGATTGATAAAGGGAATCCCGCTGTTTATCCTTGCATGGTGCGGAACCACACTTGTAGCGATGTTTCCTTTGGATGTTCGCAAATGTTTGGGCGCAAAAATCGCTATGCCGATAAGCACGCGCAAGGGTTTTTACCTGGGGCTATTACTCGATCCGAACTATCGATCTGTCATTGAGACTATGGCCGATGCAATCAAATCCAGGAAAGTTTTTGATGTATACTATAGCGAGGAACTTTCTTCTGAGGACATGGCAACTAATGATTTGCTGGATGAGTTGGTGAAAAAAGGATATTCATGCCGGCAGGTATTTCGAAATCCATGCTTCTATTTTCAACTTGGCTGCTCTTTCGATGAGTACTTTCGGAAAAAGGCTTCCTCAAAATCACGACAGAATTTACGCAGGAGAGAAAGGCGTCTTTTTGAGAGTGGTGATGTAAAGGTTGAGCACTATGCAGGTGGAGAAGTAACCTCGGACATTCTTGTTCGTATTGCAGTGATAGAAGAACAAAGCTGGTTAAAGAGACGCGGCGCTGCTGTGCTGGGTAAGCCGTTTTATCAAAAGCTTTTATTGAAAATGGCCCGGGCCGGATTTGGACATGTATGGTTGATAACCATCAATGGTGACGATGCAGCGTTCGAATATGTATTTATCAGCCATAACAAGCTTCAATTCGGATGGAGAGCTTTTAAATTGAAACATTCATCTTCGGTTTCCATTGGACAAATTCTGATGATGCATACTATTCGCGATGCGTGTGACAGCGGTATTTTGTCCATGGACATTGGACACGGTGAGGCTGATTATAAAAGTTTCTGGGCCGAGGCCAGCTACAAAGTTAACAGGGTGGTGGCCGGTTATGGTGCAAGGGGGCGTTTGATAGCCACATATTATTATATTATGTGGCTTTTTGTGGAAATCGAGTGGATTCATTCGTGTTACCGCCGGATGAGAAGGATGTTTCGTGTTTTCCAGGAGAAACGGCGAATCTTGAGAACTGAGACTCCCGATTAGTTATGAAAGCAGAATTTGAAACAAAGTCCTGCGATGAGTGGAAAATAAAGATCGCGAAAAGTTTTGAAGAAGTTGAAGCTATCCGCGATATATGGATGCAAATGCAGCGTGACGAATCCGTGCCGGCACTAAATACGGACATAGATCGCTATCTCTCCGTCATGGAGTCGCTGAAAGAAACGGCGCAGCCTTATATAATCGTGCTCTATTATAAAAGTGACCCTAAAGCAATAGTGATAGGACGAATTGAGACACGACGAATTAGGTGCCGAGTTGGATATGCGACAATATTCAAGCCTTCATTGCGTTGCTTGACCATCTTATATGGAGGTATCCTCGGACAGCCTTCAGAGCAGACGAGTGTCAGATTGCTGCAGGAATTAACAAATATTCTAAAGCAAGGAGATATAGATACAGTCTTCTTCAACCAATTGCAGCTTGATTCTCCCATATACCGTCTATCCAGAAAAAAGCCCTACTTTTTATGCAGGTGTTATTCACCCGTGGTTGAACCCCATTGGCAGACGTATCTGCCTGACAGTGTAAAAGCTTTCTACAAAGAGATGTCAGGCAGCAGAAAGCGCTATCTTCGGCGTTATACCAGGGCTTTAGAAAAGGTGTGCTCAGGGCCGGTTGAAATGGTGTGTTATCGTTCTGAAGATAAAATTGACCATGTGATAAGCATTGCCTCAGAGATATCCGCCAAAACATACAAAAATGCTTTGAATGTTGGATTTCGTGATGATTATCTGACGCGGTTATTGTTGACCAGGGCTGCAAAACAGGGAAGTTTGAGAGCCTATGTTTTATATGCCGGAGGCGAGCCGTGTGCTTTCGAATATGGGATTGAATATGGAAATGTCTTCTTTCCCGAACATATAGGTTATGACCCATTCTTTCGATCCTGTAGCCCGGGTACCGTGCTCTTTATTAAAGTTGTGGAAGACCTGATAGAGAACTCTAATGTAAGAGTGTTTGATTATGGTTTCGGAGCCGCTGCCTACAAAGAAAGATTTGGCACAGAATCCTGGCCTGAAGCCTCGGTTTACATATTTGCGCCAAGATTATATCCAGTAATTATTAATATATTACAAAGCTCCGTGGGGATGATTAATACAATTCTTCACTACATTGTGCAAAAGCTGGGATCTGTTAGCTGGCTCAAGCGGCGATGGCGCGATTCATTGCAGACGAAGAAGCCCGACACTAAGTATGAGTTGGAGACGTGATACGGAATCGTATTTATTCCGGCCTGTCCGGTTTTCATCTAAATTGTCTTTATATATAGGTGATTATTTTCTTCATGAAATGCTCATACACTGATGAGTAATGACTACGAAATAATTACTGCGAAAAACTTCGGGGAAATCGAGGCTATTCGCCCAATATGGGAACAGATGCAGCGCAATGAACCTTTTGCTGTCCCCAATGCGGACGTCAGAAGGTATGTTTCCGGCATAAAAGCTCTTGGAGATGAAACACAGCCCTATGTAGTCCTCGTAAAGTTCAGTGGCCGTCCAGCCGCCATGGCAATTGGGCGGATTGAGCAGCGTCCCATAGTCTTCAAATTGGGTTATAAGACGATTTCCCGTCCAACACTGAAGTGCTTGTCGATTGTATATGGGGGTATCCTTGGTCAATCATCGGAGGATCTTTGCATCTTACTGCTTGGTGAGTTAACCAACGCTCTTCACCGTCGGAAGGCTGAGATGGTGTTCCTTAACCACATAAGGACAGATTCTCCGATGTTTGGGCTTTGTGGAACTATACCTCATTTTATGACGCGGAGCCATTGTGTATTGGCTCAGCCGCACTGGCAGACAGACATACCCGATTCAGTGGATGAATTTTACAGCAGAATGACGAAGTCTCGAAGACATAGATGGTACCGTGATATCAGGAACCTGGAGAAGATGAGCTCTTCCGGGATCAAGGTAGTTTGTTATCGCGACATCAACGACATTGAATATCTGATTGATGTGGTTTGCCAGATAGAGAAGTCCACATATAAGAATGGCCTCAATATAGGATTCACCGACTCGGTTTTGAATCGCGCTCTGTTAGAACAAGCGGCCAGAGATGACTGGTTGAGCGCTTACGTATTGTACATAAGCGGTGAGCCGTGTGCTTTTCAGCTTGATATTCGGTATGGCAAGACGCAGTTTACCGAGTACGGCTCTTTCAATCCTCGATGGGGACATGGCAGTCCTGGTATTGTCCTGTTGCTTAAGGTTCTTGAAGAGCTCTGCCATGATCCGGAGGTTGTCGCAATGGATTACGGTTTTGGTGATGCGGGCTATAAGGAAAAACTCGGCACCAATTGTTGGTTGGAGAAATCCATCTATATCTATGCTCCGCGGCTTTACCCTATCGTGGTAAATGCAGCCATGTCTGCGAACGTGGCGTTTTCACGCGTTCTCCGTTGGACGGCAGCCCATATTCATTTGGACTCGTCCATCAAACGCTATTGGCGACGAATGGCTCGAAGAAGCGGGCAAGAAGAAAATGCAAGCAAGAGGGTGACCTGAGATTTTGGCTTTTATATCAATTATTATCAGTGTGTCGGCACTTTTGTTTTTGTATGCAGGTGTGCCGTGGATATACGGACAACTGGCCAGAAGGTCGCTCGAACGAAAGGCTAAAGAACATCAAGCACTGGTTCTTACTTTTGATGACGGCCCCGGTAGCAATTTGACTCAGGCGATTTTAAACATACTTGCTGATAGCAAAGCAAAGGCGACCTTTTTCCTGCTTGGCAGAAATATTGCCGGCCGGGAAGCAATTGTAAGACAAATCGCGGAGCAGGGACATGATATCTGTTCTCATGGTTACGATCATTTACACGGCTTAAAAACATCTCCGTTTCGAGTGTTGCCGGATATAAAACGTGGCTGGTCGGCGATTGATGCTGCTTTGGGAACTATGCGAAAAAAATATCCGTTTCGCCCGCCTAACGGCAAGTTGAATATAATATCTCTGTTGTATTTATTGGTTAGACAAGTGCCGATTGTCTATTGGTCGGTAGATTCGAGGGATACGTGGCAAGAAGTGCCTGATACTCTAAGAGTCGCGCAATTGGCGGAAAAAGCGGGTGGAGCAGTCTCATTAGCTCATGATTTCGACCGTAAGAATGAAAATACGAGCCGATACATCATTGAATCTGTTAGGGCGGCTCTTACTATGGCGGCGGACAAAGGTATGCGGGTACTTACTGTTTCAGAATTGTTGGATCTCGGCGAGTAGGTGAACGAAAAGTGGACGTATCAATCATCATAGTCAGCTGGAACACAAAAGGACTCCTACGAGATTGTCTTTCTTCGGTTTGTGAAAATGCGGGTGAGATTGATTATGAAATTATTGTCATCGATAACGCCTCGACCGACGGGTCGGCTGAAATGGTGAAGAATGACTTCAAGCAGGTAATTCTGATAGAAAATTCCGAAAACCGGGGTTTTGCTGCTGCCAATAACCAGGGGATGGCTATCGCTAAAGGAAGATATGTGCTTCTGCTAAATAGCGATACAGTTGTTTTGGATGATGCTATTGCTAACACTGCGCGCTTCGCCGATGAGAATCCGCAGGCGGCGGTGATTGGTTGCCGGGTATTAAATCCGGATCGAACCTTACAGCGGACATGTTTCATGTTTCCCTCGGTATTGAATATGTTGTTATCGAGCACATATCTGTACAAATTATTCCCGAAGAGCAGGTTCTTCGGACGTGAGCAAATGACATGGTGGAACAGAAACGATGTGCGTCCGGTGGATGTTGTAACCGGTTGCTACATGCTTGTCAGGCGAGAGGCAATAGATCAGGTTGGCATGATGGATGAGCGGTTCTTTATGTATTGCGAAGAGACCGACTGGTGTTATCGGTTCCGGGAGAAGGGATGGATGGTAATGTTTGCCCCGGTTGGCCAGATTATTCATTTTGGCGGTCAAAGCACAGCACAAAAACCTGTTGCTATGATTGTTCAGTTAAGATTGAGCATTCTCAAATTCATGAAAAAACACTATAGCCTGCCGGTATATCTTTTTGCCCGTCTTTTGGTGGCGATGTTTTTTGCTGTTCGTCTTCCGGTATGGCTGGCTAAGTCTTTAATACAGCCCGCTGGAAGCAATGAAGCCGCCATTAAAATGAAAGCATATTCCACCGGTGTTGTAAGTGCTCTTTTGGGCAAGGTTTACTCAGAGAGAGTCTGACTGAAAAAATGAGTGTATTTTCAAAACTATCGCTGATAAGTCGGGCTCGCAAACTTGAGCTGTTTAATCGAATTATGAGCCCTGCAGAAAATATGAAGCTGCTGGACGTCGGGGCACAGATTAATCCGAACAGTCATAATGAGCATCAGCTTATCGACACTTATCCGTGGAAGCATAATTTTGCCGTTGTAAATATTTCGCAAGAGCACGTATCGGCCATTAAAAAACGCTACCCCGAAGTTGAGGCGGTTGTTTGTGACGCCTGTGAATTGCCTTGGCCGGATAAGAGTTTCGATGTTGTATTTAGTAATGCCGTAATAGAGCACCTGGGCAGCTTCGAGAGGCAAAAGAAAATGTCTGCTGAGATTATGCGGGTCGGAAAGCGGTGGTTTGTGACAACTCCGAATCGCTGGTTTCCCTTCGAATTTCACATGCGGCTGCCCCTTGTAACCTGGCTGCCGGGCGATAGCTATTTGCGAATTGGTCATATTATCTCGTACAACCATATACGGGGAAAATATATGTTCGGCGCTAAACGCGATGATTTGAGACTAATGTCTGCGAGGGAGCTACAGGAATGCTTTCCCGGCAGCAAAATAATTAAACAACGTGTCACATTTATGGCTGAGACATTAATTGCCGTTGGGGGTGACGTAGCAGTAAACTGAACGTTTTGCGACTAAATGGGGACAAAATCATGAATCGAAAGTTCAAAAACACACTTATAAATATTAAAGGGAAATATCTAATTATTGCCGCATTGATTACCTGCTTTGCTTTGCCATTGTGTGCTGCCCGGCAGAGTCAAATTTCACAATTCGGAATTACATGGACATTTGACAAGGATTACACCGTCGGTCAATTTGCTAATGGAGATTACTGGGTTGTTGGGCCTGTTACTATTGTCAGAATTCATCCTGTATCTGTTGAGTTAAATGGTAGAACAATGAACGGCTCTATGATAAATCCTTCACCGAGGAATGGACAAAGACAGGGTTATGATAGTGCTGCTTATGGAAGATACGCCCGGCCGGGAGATTTTGATCCGAGTTTGAATGTTGCTCGCCCGAACAATGAGCAGTTATCAACAAGCAATCCTTTGGTTTTGCAGCCTAATTCTTCTCTGGTTTCCACTGAAAGCACGTTGCTGGTAAATGACAGTACGCAATTAAAAGCAGCGGCAGTTTTAACTGTCCTTGATGCACCTGCTAAAGAAGGAAGCTTCAGGCCACCTTACTCCGGTACGGATAAAACTGTCCGCTTTAATAAAGAGCAGTTGGGCTACTCATTACTTGCAAGTTTAAAACCTGTGCCGGGTACTCCGAGTGTCGGTGAAGTGGAACGTTATTTTGAAAGACCGTGGATCGACCACATACCGCTTTGGCCGGCTACTGCTCTGCATCCGGTTGATAATATGCCTCCGTACGGAAGAGAAATATCTACGCAAATAGGTGTTGGCGCTTTGATGCTTCACCTGAATTTTTCCAACACTCAGAAGGAAAAACTCCTTGTTCGATATGTGCAATTAGGGATCGATTTATATGGAATTGTGCAGGATGGCGGCGAAAAAAACTGGACAGGAATGGGCGGGCACGCCAGCGGCCGCAAGTGGCCAATCTTGTTTGCCGGTCTTGTTCTTAATGATCCGAATATGAAAAATATAGGAAGAACTGATATTACGGACTACGGGCCGGCACATCCGGAGTATGTTCATTTCGGAGAGGACGACCAGACCTTTTATGTTACTGAAGCAGATATAGAGGTAACTCATAGTTCCCTGTGGAGCCCGGACCGGAGAGATGCTCAGAAAATTCCGTACGAACAGGAGGACATCGGTCTTCCCGAGTGGGGAATAGTGCACGCAGACGGCCCGGAGAGGAGCAATAAGTTCTGGATCACAGCATACAGGCAAGTCAGTAGTCCCGGCTGGGGCGGATTTGTCCTTGCTGCACACATTATGAAAGCTAAGGAGTTGTGGAACCATGATGCCCTTTTTGATTATAAAGACCGTTATATGCAGATTGAAACCCAGTGGAGGCAGACGTCGAAGTTTGTGCTGAGTATGTGGAGTGCTTACCGCAAAGATTATGGCCCAGTTTGGACAATGTCTCCGAAGCTAAATATTACCGCTACGGGCGGAACAGTGACAAAGACGCCGAATAAGCCGGATTATGCTATTGGAGATAGGGTCAGTATTAAAGCTATCCCGGATTCCGGGTACGAGTTTATTTGCTGGTCGGGCGGTCTCTCTGAAAAAGCAAATCCTGCGGTAATAATCATGCATTCTAATCAATCGATAACTGCAAATTTCGTTGCCGGCCCTTCTGCGAACAACTCGATATGCGACAAAACGGTTTGTAGTAAATAATTCTGTATCTTTACGAGATAATTCAGTCAGTGCAGGAGCTGAAAGTTTATAATGAAGTACCAAACAGAATCCGGAAAGAAAGAGGACATAACTTTTATTTGCTTCGGCGGCGAGGACTGGTGGTATCACAATCGCGCACATACTGATATGCAATTAATGCGTCGCTTTTCACAGACTGGTACTACGGTTTATGTTAATTCCATTATGATGCGGAAACACAGGATTATCGGCGGAAGTAAATTTACCGAAAAACTTGTTCGCAAGGTAAGAAGCATTTTGAGAGGGCTTAGAAAATCGGATGCGGGCTTTTGGGTGTATAGTCCATTTACCCTGCCTGTGCATCACATTTTCTGGGCAAGACCTTTGAATGAAACCGTGCTGAGATATCAAATACAGCGTCTGATGCAAAAGCTTCGTCTGAGTGCTCCTGTAGTATGGGTTGCCTGCCCGGCTGCTTGTGATACGGCGATTAAAATGAAAAAAATCAAACTTGTGTACCAGAGAACGGACCGCTACGAAGATGATCCGAATGTCGATAGAGATGCAATACTTGGCTATGACAGAAAGTTAAAAGCTAATGCAGACATAACTATTTACGTCAATAGATTGCTGTATGATGAAGAAGCGGCTCAATGTAAGAATGCCCTATTCCTCGATCATGGTGTTGACTATGAGATGTTTGCGAAAGCGGAACTCGATTTGGATAAGCCGGATGACATAGCCGGGATAAAAAAGCCCATAGCCGGTTATTTCGGTGCTCTGGATGGGCATAAACTCGATACCGGTTTTCTTGAGGCGGTAGCTGAGCGTTTGCCTGATATCTCGTTCGTATTTATCGGCAAACCTTCACTGGATTGCTCCGGATTGTCTGCCAGAAAGAATGTTTGGATGCTGGGCCAGAAGGCTTACGAGCAGATTCCTCACTATGGCAAGTGTTTTGACGTCGCTATTTTGCCCTGGAGAATAAATAAATGGACCGAGGCGGCCAATCCCATCAAATTCAAGGAATATCTTGCTTTGGGCAAACCCGTCGTCAGCACGCCTTCCTTCTCTGAAATGCAGCAATATAAAGATGTTGTATACGAAGCTGGGAGCCCTGATAAGTTTGCCGAATGTATTAAAAAAGCTTGTGCCGAGGACAATCCCGAACTCGTTAAAAAAAGAAGGCAAAGAGTGGCACAAAATTCATGGGACAGCAAGGCCGAACTGGTGCTTGGCGAGTTATTCAAAGACAATTAGCAACAGGATGACATGCCGGATACGGATAAACAAAAACAGTTGAAAATATGTCTTGCCGCCTCGGCGGGTGGGCATATATCTCAATTGCTCAAGCTGGCTTCGTGTTGGAATGGATACGAGACGTTCTGTGTCACTACAACGGAAGTTGTACGCAACGGGCTTAATGAATTGGGCGAGGTTTATGTTGTGGGTGAGTGCAACAGGCAGCATCCGATGCGGGTCATCGCCGTATTGTTGCGATGCCTTCGTATCGTATTCAAGGAGAAGCCGGATGTTGTAATCAGCACGGGAGCGGCTGCCGGCTGTATGCTGTGTTTTCTGAGCAAGATAATTGGTGCAAAAGTCGTATGGATTGACAGTATAACCAACGTAGAGCGAATTTCCCTCTCGGGAAGAATGGTTCGTTACATTGCGGATTTATTCCTCGTGCAATGGCCGGAACTTGCCGGCAGGTACAAAAAAGTCGAATTCGTCGGGACCGTAGTATGATTTTTCTGACCGTTGGAACACAATTTCCGTTTGACCGGCTGGTCAAAGCTGTTGACAGGGCGGCCGGTACGAATGGATTCGATGAGAATATTGTTGCCCAGATTGGCGAAAGCTCTTATTGTCCGCAAAACTTTGAAGCAGCCACTGCATTGGAGAAAGCTGTATTCGACCGGTATTTTAACGAAGCGGACAGCGTTATAAGCCATGCGGGCATGGGCACAATAACGATGGCGCTGGATCAAAGAAAGCCCTTGCTTGTTATGCCGAGGTTGAAGAAATATGGCGAGGTTGTGAATGATCATCAGCTTGCGATTGCGAAGAAATTCGAGCAGCTCGGATATCTGCTGGTTGCTTATAATGCCGAGGACGTGCCGGACAAGATGAAGCAGTTGAAGTCCTTTGTGCCGGAAATGAGGCAGCCTTGTCCGGATGTGGTAGCGGCACGTATCGCAACATTTCTAAATGACTTATCTCGATTGGGAAGATAATTCGGTGAAAAAATTAGTTAACTATGAGAAACGATAAAAACAGCAGAGTATACAAAGCGATTGAATCTGTAACGCCAAGTTTTGTAAAGGCGATAACTAAAAGGATATTCTGGAAAATCGTTCGCTTTTACAACAGGTGCAGATATGTCGAGAAGGGCAGGTTCGTGGAATTCGGCTACAGGTTCAGGTTTGACCGTTCAGCCCCTTATCGAGCTCGCGTTGGTGAAAGAACAATAGCAGAGGATTTCAACGTGTGGAACACTAATCTCGGTGATATAACGGTTGGGAAAAAATGCTGGTTTGGTTTGAACAATGTCATTATGGGTCCGGTTGAAATCGGAGATGAGCTGTCTACCGGCCCTTATGTTAAGATTCTCGGGCCAAGGCACCCGGTTCCGCCACAAGCTGAAAAACAGCGGCAGAAAACAAAGATTGGTAATAATGTTTGGATAAGTACCGGCTCGATAATCCTTTTTGGCGTGGAGATTGGGGACAACGCAATAATAAGCGCCGGTTCGGTAGTGCAGAAAGATGTTCCGGCCGGAGCTTTTGTTGGGGGCAATCCGGCGAGGAACTTATCCGGCCTTGTCGAAAAAGCATGGAAAACGACCGATACGGCACAACATCGACAAGCAGGTGATGAAAAATAATCGGAGAGGGACTCTTCGAACATCGATATTTTTGTTCGTATGGTTCTTGCAACATTTTCTTAATAGAAAACATCATTTGGTATGAGGGTAATATGGACAATTCTGTTAAAGTCAGAGAATTCGTAGTAGAAAATTTTCTTTTCGGAGACGGTGAAAAACTCAAGGACGATACTTCTTTTATGGAGGAGGGTATAATCGACTCCACCGGCATATTGGAACTTGTGTTCTTCCTCGAAGAGACTTTTGGCTTTAGTGTTGAGGATGATGAGCTTGTGCCGGATAACATGGACAGCCTGCAGAATATTGCCCGGTTTATTGACCGGAAACTGAATGGGAATCCCGCAAAAGGAGCGTAGATTTCGAGGTGAGTCTGAGGGGGATTATTTTTCTAATCGTCTGATTCTTATCATGTGTGGAATAGCTGGTATCTGTCATATAAATGGTCCGGATGGTCTGTCCCTGGATAGTATAAAGAGGATGATAGGCGCTCTCTGCCATCGCGGGCCGGATGAAACGGGGATATATATCGATGATCAGGTGGCATTGGGCCATGCCCGGCTGAGCATTATCGATCTATCCTCCGGTGTGCAGCCGATCCACAACGAAGACAAAAACCTCTGGATTGTCTATAACGGAGAAATCTTCAACTACCCGGAATTGAAAAAAGACCTGCTGCAAAAAGGCCACCGCTTCTACACGACATCCGATACTGAGGTGTTACTCCATCTATACGAGGAGCAGGGAACGGATTGTCTTACACAATTGAATGGACAGTTCGCATTAGCGATATGGGATGCGAAGAAAAAAGAGCTGTTTCTGGCGCGGGATCGGGTCGGCATCAGACCTTTGTACTACACAATTTTTAATAATATGCTTATTTTCGGTTCCGAAATCAAATCGATTTTTGAAAACAGAAATGTCTCTCGACAGATTGATCCGATAGCAATGGATCAAATCTTCACTTTCTGGACAACTTTGACTCCACGAACGGTCTTTAAGGATATATATGAATTACCGCCGGGCCACTATATGAAGGCATGTGATGGTAAAGTCACCTTTAAAAAATACTGGGACATTCCGTTATATCCACGTTCCGAACAGTCGGATTTGGCTCCACAGGAAATCTGCCGACAGATCCAGCAGCTATTACAGGATGCGGTCAGGATTCGTCTTCGGGCTGATGTCCCTGTAGGTTGTTACCTGAGCGGTGGACTTGATTCATCGGGGGCTACCGCCCTGGTGGTGAGGAACTTCAATAAGGATGTTCGCACGTTCGGGATACGTTTTGACAGTGACGGCTATGATGAAGGCGAATATCAGAGCCTGATGGTCTCACATTTGAACGTTAATCATACCGATCTTAGAGCGACAAATGAGCAAATCGGGGCTTCGCTTCCCGACTGCTTATGGCACTGTGAAAAGCCGCTCTTAAGGACCGGGCCAATTCCGTTGTTCCTGCTCTCGGACGTTGTCCGCAAAAGCGGTTATAAGGTCGTGCTGACCGGTGAAGGAGCGGACGAAGTCTTCGGCGGTTACAATATCTTTCGCGAGGCAAAGGTCAGGAGATTCCTGGCTAAATATCCCCACTCACATATCAGGGCGGAACTTATCGGCCGGCTTTATCCGTATATATTCAAAAATCCGAAGCTAAAATGCACACTGCAATCATTCTTTGCCAGGGGCCTTGATCAAATTGATGATCCGGTCTTTTCACACTTTATCAGGTGGGAGAGTACGAAAAGAATCAAAACGTTCTTTTCACAGGAGCTAAACAGCGCTGTCGGGCAATATGACGGTTATGAGCAGGTCAGGCAAAGTCTGCCGGAGAGTTTCGGTCAGGCGGATGATTTCTCCAAAGCCCAGTATTTAGAGATGGCGATTTTCCTGAGCAATTATCTTCTTTCGTCGCAGGGGGACCGCGTTGCAATGGCCCATTCATTGGAGATAAGGGTGCCGTTTTTGGATCCGCGCGTAATAAACTTCATGGCGAAAGTGCCCGCTAAGTGGAAAATATTGGGCTTGAATGAAAAACATATTCTTAAGAAGTCTTTCGAAGGAATTCTGCCCAAAGAGATTACTTCCCGCCCGAAGAATCCTTACCGTGCTCCTATAAAGCAGAGTCTTTTAAATGAGAAGACGGCGGAATATACAAAGGAAGTTTTATCGGCGGAGTCTCTTGGCAAAACCGGTTTGTTCGATGCCGGCAAGGTAACGAGACTGTTGCGAAAAGCCCAGGCAGTTGAAAATCTGAGTGAAATAGACAGCATGGCACTGGTTGGAATTTTATCTTCTCAAATTATTCATAGTCAGTTTGTTCAAAGTTTCACGGGAGTATCTGCTGATTCTGTTGCTCCCGCTCTTATTGTGGACAGGAGATCGAAGACTTCAATGGCCGTAAGTTGAAGGTAAAAATTATCTCTCATAATCGATAACTTGCAGCTGTATTCGGTGGTTTGGAGATTGATATGGAGTTTAATAAAGACATTCTCAAACTCGACTGTAAAAGCGAGGTTGAACGTATTTGCGAGTTCATTCGGCAGGCACTGCGCGATATGAAGCGTGAGGGCATCGTAGTCGGCCTGAGCGGCGGTATCGATTCTGCGTTATCTGTCGCACTTTGTGTCGAAGCAATCGGTAAAGACAAAGTATTCGGCTTGATTCTTCCCGAGAAGGAATCCAATCCTGTAAGCGCCGAATATGCTTCAAAGCACGCCCAAAAGCTGGGCATAGAAACAGAGACGGTTGACATAACACCGACACTCGAAGCTTTCGGGACTTATCGTAGGAGAGATGATGTGATTAGGGATGTTTTTCCAGAGTATGACAGCAAGTCCAAATCGAAAATAACTTTGCCCGCCGATTTGCTCTCCAAAGATTCATTTAACTTTTTCACGCTGAAAATTGACGATGGCAAAGGAAATGTCAAATCGGCAAGACTGAACAAAAAATCGCTCAATGGTATTGTCGCCGCCACCGATTCCAAGCAAAGAACCAGGATGATGCATCTTTACTATTACGCGGAAAAGATGAATTACATGGTATGCGGCACGACAAATAAGACCGAACTGATAGAAGGCTTCTTTGTAAAATACGGGGACGGCGGGGTGGATATCGAGCCGCTCAGTCATCTCTATAAAGCCCAGGTATATCAACTTTCTGAACACCTTGGAGTGATTCGTGAAATAATAGAAAGGGCGCCGAGTCC
>JAFGPJ010000196.1 GCA_016936275.1 Sedimentisphaerales bacterium | reverse complement strand
TTTTGAAGAATACATGTAGCGTTGTAACGCTCCGTCATAATGTCATAGAGCAACAAATTGTTTTTCTTGGCAGCGTCAAAAGCCTGCTCCAATAGAGCAAACCCTTTCGCATCGATGCACATCGGCTTGTCGCAAAAAACATTGAAGCCGGCATCGATGGATGCCTTGATATACTCGGCTTTTCTGCGGTTGTTGCCGGACAGCACGACAATGTCGCCGCTTTTGTCGATGAGCATCTTTTCGAGGAAATCATCGCCTTTATAAACTTGCTCCCGCCAATGAGTCGGATTGTCGGCACGCTCATTGAATCTTTCAATCTGCATCAGGTAATTTTGGACATCTGGCCCGTCTGGAGCATAGACTTTAACGACGGGATCCACCTGCTCATACATGCTCTTTTGAACCAGGGCCGCGTGATAGTGCCCTGGATCAAGTATCACAAGCTTGATTTTTTTACCGGGATTATTTTTTGCCTTCATATCTTTCGTTTCCGAACAGGAGGCAGTCAAAAGGCACAGGCCTAACGTAGACAGAATAAAAGCTCTGAACATAGCTAAAGCTCCTTATCATCTCAACCGGCCAAGTTGAGTAATTTACTTACCATCGTATTATCCAATAAACCGCACCTATCAGCAAAGCTACACCTTCCCATGCAGCAAGAAATCCTCCAATGCCAATTAGAGTGGGCCTTGGTATTTCGAAATCGGGATGCTGAATCAGCACGTTCCGCGGGCCCGGCTGTACACCGGCCGGCAATGTAAACGGCTCGGCCTCAGGCTCATCGGTACCAATCGGCGTTCGAAGGCAGGCATAAAGACGGTCCAGTCTGTCCTTCGGAACTCTCCGCGTAAACAGACTTACAACAATCAGCACAACGAACCCGGCTATCAGATAAAAAATCATCTGCCACGGCAGGGAAATTTCGCCCTGCCAGAGCATAAAGGCAGGCAGCTTACCGGCAAGGTGCTCGTTAAAGTTCCATAGAATATAACTGCCAAAGGCGATCTTACTGGTAAACAGAAGAATGCCGAAGCTCGTCAGCGTCGCGGCCCAGGCGCCGGCCACTGTTGAGCGACGCCAGAAAAGACCGACCCAGAAAGCGATTCCCATCATAGCGGAAACTTGCCAGAAAATCTCCAGCCCATTGACCACACTTTCCAGATTAAATGCAAACAGTATTCCAAGAACAACAACCAGAGCCGAAACAATCCTGCCGACGAGGGTATAGTGCCGGTCAGCTCTTTCGGGGCACAGGAACTTCTTATAGATGTTCTCGGTAAACAATGCCGATGCTACAACCATAAGCGAATCGCATGTACTCATGATTGATGCGAGCATAGAAGCGATAAAAAGCCCGATCAAACCCGGAGCAATCCCGGGCAGAAGCTCGCGGGCCATTCGACCGTATACAAGGTCAACATCTTCAAGCTTGCCTCCCGCGTAAATTGCTACGGCACACAGACCCGTCAGCATCCAGACCACGGTACAAATTCGTTTGCCGAAGATTCCCACAGTAACACCCATACGTCCTTCCATCTCCGTTTTTCCAGCCGCACAATTGGCCATGGTTTCGGGCATTGTCACCCAGCCGACCAACGCGTTAAAGGCGATTATAACAATAAAAAAGAAAGTAATTTCGTGCGGTGCCACAAGAGACAGCATGGCGGGATCCGCAATTGCTTCTCGCAGGCCGCTCATCCAGCCGACTTTTGCCAGCGCAAACGGCAGAATGATAAAAGACAGCACAACTGTAAGCAGACCCTGAACAAAATTCGTCGCTATTGCGGCGCTGAGTCCGCCAGCAACGCCGTAAATCAGAAAAATCACGGTCATCGCTACAATTGCAAGCTCGGAGCTGATAGCTCCGCCCGAGACGGCCTCGACCATCGCCCCAGAGCCTTTTAGCATCACGCCGATTGCCACAAGGAGCTGGAGGATTCCCATTACGGCATAAAGCCCGCTGACACTTCGCCCGTAACGGATTTCAAAATAGTCGCCGGTTGTCACCGCCCTCATCCGGCGGAAAAACGGCGCGATAAGCCAGAAGAACGGCGTGACAAAAAGCCAAAGCCATTGATACCAAATCCCAGAAGCGCCGGTATTGTACGTCTTTGCCGCAACACTGACGGCCTGATCCGAGTGCGTGCCCGAGCCGAACATGAAGAACGCCATCATAATTTTGCCGAATTTACGGTCGCCGATGAAAAAACTGGCGGAACTGCGTACTTTCCTGACTGCCCAGAAGCCAATAAGAGTGATACCGACCAGATAAACGACAATTACAGCCCAATCAACAAGTTTAAGACCTAACATCCATGTACCTCCGGCATTTAACTAAAACCTATTTTACAAATCGCAGTTGGAAGGCCATTATAGGAACCGGCAGAAAGCTCAGCAAGAATGAAAAAAGTGTTTTGCGAAAAAGACTGCTGGAATTCAGCCGGCAATAAAGGTACGATTGTAACAAGCAAAAAAATCAAACTAATATGGAGAGTACTGAGATGAACTTTCATACTGTTAACATTCCAAAATTAAAGCCGTTACTGGCATTTTCGCTGCTATTCCTGATTGCTTTGCCATTCTGTACCCAAGCGGCCCAGCAGTCAAACTGGAAAGCCGGTGTAGCTTCAATTGTCATTACGCCGGATGAGTCCATGTGGATGGCCGGTTACGCGGCAAGAAATAAACCCTCGGAAGGAAAGCTGCACAATTTACACGCCAAAGCGCTGGTATTGGAAGATGAGCACGGCACACGGCTGGTAATCGTCACGGTCGATCTGTTAGGCATTCCGCGCCAGATGCGCGACTGGCTCGCCGAGCATGCAAAAGACTCCTACAAGCTCGAACCTCAAGCTCTCTTGCTAAACGCATCACATACGCACTCCGGCCCAGTGATTCGTGAAAAAAAATATTCCATCTACGGCAACACTTTGTACGGCCTGTCGCCGGAGCAAATTCAGCAAAACAATAAATATGTGGACAAGCTTCAGGAAAAACTGTTAGAGCTAATCGGTAAGTCAATAGAGAACATGGCTCCGGCAAAACTCGGCTACACGCATGCCCGCGCGGGATTTGCCATGAACCGTCGCTTGCCGACCGAAAGGGGCTTTCAAAACAGTCCGAATCCGGACGGCCCGGTCGATCACGATGTGCCTGTACTCCGGATTGACGGCGAGGACGGCAAATTGCGGGCCGTGCTGTTCGGTTACGCCTGTCATAACACGACTCTAAGCGGCTATGAATTCTGCGGCGACTACGCCGGCTTCGCCCAGGAATACATAGAGCAGGCCCATCCCGGAACGACCGCCATGTTTATGGCTGGCTGCGGCGGCGACCAGAATCCCTACCCCCGCGGCGGCCCTAACACCCTCGATTACTGCAAGCAGCACGGCCGGGCTTTAGCCAACGGCGTCGAAGCGGCACTCGCTCCGCGAGCACGCCCCGTCACAGATCCGATTCGGGCCGCTATCGATACAGTGATGCTCGATTTTGCGCCGCCGCCCAGCCATGAGCAGCTCGAAGCAAATGCAAAGTCTGAAAATAAATATGTATGCCGACATTCACAGGTGCTATTAGAGGAGCTTGAGAAAAACGGTAAAATTCGGACGACTTACCCGTACCTGGTGCAGGTCGTACGGTTCGGCGACGACCTGACGATGGTCGCTCTGGCCGGCGAGGTCGTGGTGGACTACTCACTGCGTCTGAAATCGGAGCTGCCCGGCCAAGCCGTCTGGGTGGCGGCCTACTCGAATGACGTATTCGGCTATATCCCTTCTGTCCGCGTTCTGAAAGAAGGCGGCTACGAGGCAGGCGACGCCATGCTATATACAGACCTGCCCGGCCCGTTCGCCCCATCAGTGGAAGAGCGGATTATTACCAAAGTCCACGAATT
>JAFGPJ010000195.1 GCA_016936275.1 Sedimentisphaerales bacterium | reverse complement strand
ACATATGTCCTTCTGCTGAATATCGAAAAGAACAGGCTGAGTGAGCCGACAAAAATGATAGTCGTCAGAGTGATACAAAGGCTCGATATAACGTAATTCCAGGGAACACCGCCCATGACGCGGATGATGGCAAGTAGCGGCAGACTAATAGCCATTAATAAAATCAACTGCAGCAGTTTGCTAAACAGTTTTCCAATGACGATTTGAAAACTGCTAATCGGCGTAGTCATAAGCAGGCCGAGTGTGCGGTGATAGATTTCGTCGCTGATAGAGTTGCTTAGCAAAACCACAGCAAGAAACTGAGTAGCACAAAATTGGAACCATACCATGCTTACTATTATAAATTTTCCGGCTTCGGCCATGCGGGAGATGCGATATACAGCCGAGCCGCTTTGTCCCATCGCTTCAATCCAGACAAGAGCCAGGAAAACAGTCAACAAGGCTACATAAGCGAAGCGAAGAACATAGTTCCTGCGTCGCCGGCTGGAAACACGAAGCTCCTTGTCGAAAATGGGCCCGGTCAGCCGCAGAGGGCTTAGGAATCGGGCAGCAAAACTGGTCAGATCGGTAATCATTATCATAGAAGATAAAATCAAAAGACATTGTGACGGAACCGGCACTTGGCACGCCAGGCAAAAATAACGCCGGCAGCCGTGTATATAAGCATATAGATCAGCAAGAGGCCGGTCGTCGGCCAGATTTTACGCAATGAATTGTCGGGCCATTCGAAATTGAGCTTCGAGATGTCCGTTCTTGCATTGAAGCTGCCGCCGGCCCCGTCCATCAGTACGACAAGCTGGGCGGCGGGATTGGCCGATACCAGCTCTCTGACGGTATTATAATCGCGAGTAAACACGGAGACCAAACCGAGCACGGCAGGCAAAATAATCCACAGAAACAGGGCCAGGCCGAAGCTTGCGATGACCGCCGAGGTGGTCCTTTTTAACCGAGCGCTGAAATAAAGACCAGCGCAGGTAAGAAACACAATCAGCCCCACAGCGAACACCGGCACGTGAAGAATCGCTATAGGATGGATATATTTCATACAGATAAAAAGGAATACATGGCCAGCCATTAAAAGCCAGATGGGCAGGCACCGGCGAAATACTCCTACAGCTTTGCCCATAAGAATATGCCAGTCGTCCATAGACGTTGCCAGCAGGATCGGCCATGACCGCATCTCCTTCTCCGAGGTGATGCTGGTGGATGAAAGCACCATTGTAAAAACTGCGCCAATCACTGTGAACATCATCACATAACCGGTCTGGGTAAAAGACTCATCCAGATAGTCTTCGCAAACCCCGTAAGTGATAAGCAGGGCAATAATTGCTACAGCCAGGCCTATGATGCTGTTTCTGCCCTCGCCGCCCTGAATCATGGGCGCCCTAAGCTCCCTCCAGAGTACCGGTGATCCGGTAACCTGTCTGATAAGACCCTGTTGTTCGCCGGATCGGCGTGACCTTTTCTTAGACCTTTTGTCGTACGTTTGATTCGAGACCGAATCAACCTGCCCAACGGCCTGTCTGAGGGCAACTTTACGTACGACCTTGACAGATACAGCAACGAGCAGTGCAGAGGCACCTAACATCAGCAGACAATGAAGGTACCAATAGAAATACGCGCTTCCGGTCGGCGTAATAGCCAAAATCATCATCGTTCTCGGTGAATAAGAAGACATCATCGTCGCCGTATTAACAGATATCGCTCCGAAAGGATTTACGTGCAGAAAAGCAATCATCAGCGGAAACGTTACTATCGGATTGCCGAACACGGGAGCATATAACCATCGGGGTCGCAAAAGCACGCCGGTAATTATCGGGATAAAGAAATAAAGAACGCCGAGAGTTACGACGGTTTTGATAATAACGACATAGGCCCGCCGGTTATTGATCGAAAAGAACAGGCTGAGCGAACCGGCAAAGATAACCGCCGTAAGTGTAATACACAAACTGGACAAAACATAGTTCCACGGCACGCCGCCGAAAATTCGAACGATTGCCAGCATTGGCAAGCTGATTGCCAGCAGCAGAATAATTTGCAAAAGCTTGCTGAACAGTTTGCCCATTACGATTTGAAAGCTGCCGATGGGAGTTGTCATAAGCAGGCCCAGTGTACGATGATAAATTTCATCGCTGATGGATGTGCTGAGCATTATTACGGCAATTATCTGGGTTGCAAAGAACTGAAACGTGACGATGGTAGTTATGATGGTCTTGCCGGCCAGCGCCATCCGGGATTTCTGATATGCCGATGATCCTTCGGACTTGACGACGCTGAGCCATACGATAGTCACGAATATTGTCAGCAGGATGACATAAATCAGCCGCAAAGTGTAGTTCCTTCTTCGCCGGCTCGATACGCGCAGCTCCTTATCGAATATCGGCCCGAGGAGGCGAAACGGATCGAACAAGTTCCAAAACGTGCTGGTCAATACTGTCGTCATTAAAACCTCTTTTGCTGCTCCTTATCCGAAGCTGTATAATCTTATAGCTGCCGCTTTGCTCAGTGGACTATGCCTTTGGTTAACTGTAAAAAGGCATCGTCGAGTTTCAGCCGTTCGGGCTGGATAGAGATAATGTCCAAATTCGCGTTAACAAGGGTCCGTGCTACGATGCCGTTGGCATGCTGGTCCTTGTGGAAAGTTACCGCTATCTCGTCACCGAGCGCCTGGACCTGATGGACCTGTGGCAGCGCGGAGAGCAGCTCAATCGCTTTTTTCTGGTGGTTAGCCACTTTGACCCTCACTTTGCTTTCGATTCCGAGCCGAGGGCGAATTTCTTCCAGCGTGCCGCTGAAGACGAGCCTGCCGTGCTCGATAATGCCGACGTGGTCGCAAATCTCCTCCAGCTCGCTGAGGATGTGGCTGGAAATCATAATAGTTTTGCCCATACGCTTGAGTTCGCGGAGCAGCTCTCTTATTTCGATTCGAGCACGCGGATCGAGCCCGCTTGCCGGCTCATCGAGGATAAGCACCTTAGGGTCATGGATAAGAACGCGTGCCAGGCCGAGCCGCTGCTGCATACCGCGTGAGAGGCTGTCAACAGTGGCGTTTTTCTTGGATCCCAGGTCGGTCAGTTCGAGTACGCCCTCGACTATGGATTTACGCTTTTTGCGCTCTATGCCGAATGCCGCGGCAAAAAATTCGAGATACTCGAAAACTTTCAAATCATCGTACACACCCATAAAATCGGGCATGTATCCGACTAATCTGCGGACTTTTTTGCCGTCTTTTGTGACGTCCAATCCGTTAATGAAGGCGCCTCCCCGGGTTGGCTCCAAGAGTGTCACCAATATACGCATAGTGGTCGTCTTCCCGGCGCCGTTTGGGCCGATGAAGCCGAATATGTCGCCGTCCTTAATGGTCAAATTCAGATTATCGACTGCAGTTAGATTGCCGTAATTCTTGGTTAGATTTTTAGTTTCGATCATTTCGGAATTTCCTCTCGTTGCTCTTTCGGAAAAACGACGAGTCGAGCCAACTGTCTGTGATTTCGTTTATATGTATGATCTTTCAAACCAAACGATGTAGGAATCTGATCGTACTCAACGGAGACGACAGCGGCTCCGCGGGCAAGATAAGCGCTCATCGCTTGAGTGCGATGCAGGCATCCCTGTGCAAAAAAGGCATATTTAAATGCGTCCTCTTTTTGAAAGTTGATGTTAGAGCGACCTTGGCGAGAATAATTCTCTTGAAAACGTTCTGAGCCGTACTCGTCCCATAAACCCATTCTGTGTGACCGGCTGCTGAACCGTTTGCTTTGACCGGCGCCAACAGAGTCGTCTAATATGATGCCACGATTATTACTCAACAGAACACGCCCCCCCCTAAGAATCGGTGTCTCTGACCGATTTACAATGTCAATAACAACCTGGTCTCCCTGAATGTGCACTTCCGCATCGAACGGCATCTTTTGCACAGACGATTCATTGAGCAGGCACTGGACATCCCATATATTGACCGGTATGGAATATGGCAGATTTCCGCCGTCGTGCTGGAAGCAGTAAATTCTTCTGCCGCTTACTTCCCTGTTTTGTTGCCAGATTGATTCCTGTGTGGGAGCAATACCGGACCACCATTGATTTTCTTTCAGGCCTTCGAGCCGATAGTCGTCGCTGTAGGGAGCAAACAGACTGCAATAATCGGTGGACCATGTGTGGTCAGCGTTGTTAATTCCATCCACTACAGAGACTACTCTCAACTCCATGTCACCGGCTCTAAGGGCCTGTACGCCGTAATAAGCACCTGCTGTAAACAGGATAATCCAGAACGCACAGGTCAGCCAGGTCAACGGAAGGCGATCAATACGCTTGAGCAGTTTATAATCCACGGGGCCTAACAGAACAGCCAGGGTAATCAGCAGAAGAATGACCCACCAGATGCTTAAAGGCCGGATACACTGGTACAAAAATTCCATGACAGCATTGTTCGCGGCATGTGCCCATCCGATTTCGTATCGATTTCTATTTCCGGGCCTGCCGGTTTCAATTTCAGCATCTCTTGCAGTTTGAATAGTCCGGTTGATATGGTCTGACCGGAGCACGCCCGCGGCTGTACCGAAGGGCAGAGAATCGGAATACTCCAGGACTTCCTTGATACACGATATCCAGAATGTCGCCGAATTCTCCCGCTGCCTGTCCGACATGGTATCTGGATCGAAAGCTAATACACCGACACGTCCAAAACCTACGTGTCCCGTCGCGAAAAGGCATTCATTGGCTTTGTTAGTTTCGACTTCGTAAAAGTCGGCATCAGATTTAGGTATAAGTGACCAGCCGGCCACAGTTTCCGCCTGGCCACCGGTCAATCCCAGTTTTTCGAGCATCCCCGGGGAGATAATCATTTCTTTGACATCCTGTAATTCAAGCGGTAACAGCTTAGCTATCGGATTTGCGGAAGCCAGGGGATTGCTCCCCGGCACAAGCAGCAATTTACCGCCGTTTGAGATCCATTGAGTAATGGCATTCAACTGCTGGGTGTTAAACAGGTTCCAGTCCGGCTCATAAAGAATAAGCAGATCCAGGGGGACAAAGCCGGTCCAGTCCCACGGGATCATTCGTGGCAGCTTATCTCCCACGTATACCTGTCCCTGTCCCTGGTGAGACAGGCATTTGGATTGTTTTGGCAGTCGCAAAAGGCCGAATTTCCCGCTGCCGACAAGCCCGATTAGTAAATCATTTTCATAGACTACCGTAATAAAACGACTGTCCGTCTCCACGCCCCAGAGGTCGTATTCCTGAGACCACTGTGTCCGCCCTCGATCTTTGTCGAGAAGCCTCACGCTGCACTTGTCGGCGGTGAACGCGAACTTGGTGACAAGTGGTAAATGCAATGGTATATCAGGCGTCAGTACAAACTCGTGATTAATGTTCATTGTGTTCAGACCGTCCTGTTTGGCGGAAACGGTTATAACACCGGCAAAAGGTTCGGTAAGAGTGCTGCTTATTCCGATTTCCACAGGCGTCCACTCCATCGGGCGATAGTAACCGCCCCAGCCGCAGAAAAAATCGACGTTGAATGGATCCTCATCTTCTTCCTGACTCCCAGCCGTGATAACCGAAGCCGGAAATACCAATAAAACAAACCAAAAACGTAACATTTGTAACCCTCGTTGAATGCTAAGTTTATGTGCTAAATTCGAACCTTGCGATTATATATAATCCACTCCAGACACACAAGAATTAAAGCCAGACCTATAAGAAACGGCCACAAAGAAAGATTTGCCCGGCTTAGTTCACGCTCTTCAGCTTGTACTTCCTGTCCCGAAAGAACAATCTGTCGCTGTGGTTCAATGTTGCTCTCCTTCGAATCGAGCAAATTGACGGCAAAGAACCTGACTGGCTGCTCGCCTATATTCAGGCGGTACGTGCCGGCCCTGTCGGTCCCCGGAAAGCGAAGAGAGCCCGAAGCGCTCGACCTGATTTCCGTGCCGGAAAAATCAGGCCTGTCGATCTGAGTTGTGATTTGGCTGTTGAGACCCTCGACAACAATCGGTTCGCCTACCTTTAGGTTCATGTCCCGATCGCCTCCGAGCTGCATACCTAAAAAGCCGGCGGCGTTATAGCAAAACAGAACGAAACTCGGTTCGAACGGCCAGTTGCTTTGCAGCACATCGAATCCGGCGAGCAGGAACACACTGCCGTTTCGCCGCAACAGAGCCAGGGCAGGTGTTTCATTGAACTCGGCCAGAACCTCAGCGTCACGGGGCAGTATCATTTTGTAGCACCTGGCAACAAACAGATTCGTCAGATCGACATATTTCAACACTGCGTGCTTCGTTCTCCAATCGACAATGACCTGGTTTTCGAGCTCTTCAGGAGCAGACACGTCGATACCAACCGGCGGTCGGCCAAAAACAAGATAGCGGCACTTAGGCAGTTTCGCGGGGACATGATTATCAAGCACAATCATATCATAGCGATGTTCAATGTTTAGATCATTCGGATCCGTCGAATCGAATTGTGCCGGACTTTGTTGTTCGAGCCTGGCCAGCGGGCAAGCCTGTAACGCCGATTCGAGCACCTTGTTTTTAGCCGTCACAAGCAGCACCGACAGTTTCTTCGGAGCCGGAAGAATCGCCCAGGCAGCGTCATCGCAGCTCAGGCAGTCCATTTCCCCTGAACTGAGCAACATTCTGACTTCGAGCACTCCGGCCTCGGCATACGGAAGGGAAAAATCCAGCGCTAACTTGCCGGGCAGGACGGAATCCTTCGATTCATCAATACTTCGAGGCGGAACAGTTACAGACTTGACCGCACGCACATCGCTATTGATGCTGAGCTGAACATTGCAGGTTATAGGTGCAGCGCCGTAATTGGCCAGGGTAGCGAAAACATTTACTTCTTCTGGATTCTCGTAGCTCCGTCGCGCCTGCATGGCTACTACAGCAACGTTTTGCTGAGATTCGCCCGTGCAATAAAAAGTCAGCTCATCAGGCCCGACCACGATCTGGTCCAGGTCGCGGATTTGACCATCGCTGAATAGCATGAGCCGGGCCGGTTCTTCGGCGCTCATGTAGTCTGCTTCGATGCCGGGCGACTGGGCGAAGGCCCGGGCCACGACAATCGCCTTGGCCAGAGACGAAATGCCGTCACTCGGTGTGACCGCATTAATAGCCCGATTCAACTGCTTCTTGTCGGAGGTAAAGTTGCACATGACCTTGGCACTATTGTCGAAGGCGATAACCATCGTCTGGTCAGACTCATCTCTCAGCGAATAGAAAGCTTTGCTTCGGAGCGACTCAACAAATACTTTGGCCTGCTTTTTGGCAGCCTCTAAGCGGCTCGGCTTGATGTCCGTTGCGTTCATACTGCCGGATCGATCTATCAATAACACATATCGGCGAGCCGGGCCGGTAATCAATGACAGAATAGGCCCGGCCAGTGCCAGCAGTATGGCCAGCAACACAAGCAATTGCAGCAACAGCAGGATATTGCGTCTGAGTCTTTGAAACGGAGCATTGACTTGCAGGTCCTGTACAGCCCGTTTCCAGAGAAGCGTGCTGGAGATAATCTGCTCGCGCCGCTTGAGTTTGAGAAAATACAGCAACAGCAGCAGCGGCACGGAAACCGCAGCGGCATAAATTGCTGTCATGGGTGTCAGCCATTCCATAAATTCAAGCTCCATAAACAGAATACAGAAGACAGAACTCAGCACACGTAGGGTGTGTAAACGTTTTTTTGCACACGCAGTTCCGTACGTCTGTTTCAGCGTGTGCAGCTTAAAGACAAGCTGCACACCCTACTTCTTCATTAACGAAGCAGTCTAATCCTTCTTAAATAATTCAGCACGAGCGACTCCACCGAATCGGCCGAGTTTGCGAGCACATAAACGGCGCCCCGGCTCGTGCAGAAATCTTTTAATTCGTTACAGTATGCAGTCAGGTTTCGTTTATAGTATTTCGATAATGCGGCACTGACAGTAATCTCGGCGGCGTCGGCGTCTTCGATATCGATTAACTTCAATTCCCCGCTCAGGTCGGGCGAAAGCTCCTGCGGGCAGAGTACCTGTATCGCGTATAAGTCATATTGTCTACCGATGAGCCGACGCAGGCCCGAATCGTAACCTTCCTTAAACAGAAAATCGCTCAATACAATCATCACACCCGAGCCGATGCGCCCGGCAGCCAACTGCCTGCATGCATCGTCAAAATTCGAGATCCCGTCACAATCGGTGGTCAAAAGGCACTCAGCCATTTGGTCCAGGTAGTTACGGCCCCGCATATTGGCAAGCTGGACTGTCACGCCGTCGGCAATAAAACTGATAGTGACCCGGTTATTATTAACAAGGCTAACGTAGCCGAGTGCAGCGGTTAGCTTCTTGATAAAAAGCTCTTTCGACGGCTCACCGAAGCTCATCGAAGCGCTCGCATCGGCAACGATATGAACAGTAAGGTCCTGTTCTTCGAGAAAAAGCTTCAGGAACAACTGCTCTAATCGGCCATAAACATTCCAGTCAACAAACCGCAAATCGTCGCCTGCAACGTATGGGCGATGGTCGGCGAATTCCACGCTCTGGCCGTGGCGTTTGGAACGCCGCTCGCCCTGGAGCTTGCCCTGCAGAATCTTACGGCTCAGAACGTCGAGCCTGTCCAGCCTGCTCATAAAAACCGGGTCAAGTAAATCCGTCAGTTTTTTCCGTCTAAGGGACATCAAGTTTCTGCTCCAGATTTTTCGGTGTGCTTGCCATGACCTGTTCGAGAACCTCATTCGTACTTATCCCTTCGGCCTGGCCTTCGAAATTCAGCAGAATTCTATGCCGCAGGGCGGGCATCACGGAAGCTTCGATGTCATCGAAACTTACGTGATACCGTTCATCCAGCATCGCCCGAACTTTACCCGCCAGGACGAGGGCCTGAACGCCGCGGGGCGAGGAGCCGAAACGAACGAAACGGTTCGTGACATCCGGAGCAAATTCTCCCTGCGGATGCGTGGCCAAAACCAGCCGAATGGCGTAGTCCTGAACGTGTTCGGCGATAACTACGTGCCGCACCAGATCCTGGGCGTGCATAATCTGCTCGGCCCCGGTGACACGTTCGGCTTTGGGATCCTGGCCCGTTGTCGTTCTGTTGATAATCATACGAAGCTCCTCGCGGTTGCTGTACGGCACCAGCAATTTGAAGAAGAACCGGTCCAACTGCGCTTCCGGCAGAGGATAGGTGCCTTCCTGCTCGATGGGGTTCTGTGTCGCAAGGACCATAAACGGCTCGGGCAGCTTGCGGATTTGCCCGCCGCTGGTGACCGAATGCTCCTGCATCGCTTCAAGCATGGCCGACTGGGTTTTGGGAGTAGCTCGGTTGATTTCGTCGGCCAGAATTATCTGCCCGAAGATGGGGCCGGGCTGGTACTGGAACTGACGCTTTCCGGTTGCATGATCTTCCATTACGATATTTGTGCCGATGATGTCCGCTGGCATCAAGTCGGGTGTAAACTGGATGCGCCTGAACTCGAGCGAAAAAACATCGCTGAGCGTGCGTACCAGCAGCGTTTTACCCAGTCCCGGCACTCCTTCCAGCAAGACGTGTCCGCCGCAGAACAGGCAGATGAGCACGTCTTCGACGATTGACTCGTAGCCAACGATGACCTTGCCGATCTCGCTGCGTAGCGACTCGAACATCTTACGAAAGTCCCGGCACTGCTGTTGAACGTCTTTTTCTTTTTTCGACATTTTAATTATCTCCCAGGAATCTATTCTTTATTTATCTCATTATCACCCTGCCGATTTTCGGCAGCTTTATGTTTTGCTCTGAGCAGCCTCTGGATATGCGAGCTGTCTTCGGTTGTGTCTGCTTTTTCCGATACGCTTTTTTCCAGTTTCTTTTCAACTTTCTTCTCGGCACGTTTGACGGTCTCTGTAGTCGGCAGGTCGCCTTTGTAATCTTCGCCGGCCTGATAACGTCTTGAAGCGCTCTGATCGGTTTTACGTACCGAAAGCTGGTCGCGAAGCGTCTGCCTCCTGGCGCGGAGCCGTTCGAGAGTCTGGTCGATCTTCTTTTCAGACTTTTTAAGACTGACGAAAGAAGCTGCTCTTCTTGCGATAGCCCGAATGTCAAGGATGATTCTGCGTGCCGCCACGTCCAGCAAGAATATCGCCAGCAGGATAAACATCAGCGGTCTGAGCAGCGGCAGCTCGGTTTCGGGGAACTTCAGCCCGGCATAATCGAAAAGGTCGGCCTTATTAGGATCGGAACTTAGGATTCGCCCGCCGCTGATGTCACTGACTTCCGCGAGCAGCGGCGCGTTGTCGGTAAGGTCGCGAAACTCGGGCGCAAAGGGAATCGTTACAGTCGTATGGGTCAAATGCGTAGTCTCGTCTGCAAGTTTCTTATAGCGTAAATTCACGACGTAGCTGCCGGAAGAGGCCGCCTGGAACTGGCCGTGATACTGGCCCGGCCCTACCTGTGTCAGCTCCAGTGCACCGGTCGATACGTCCGGAGCGATGACCTGGCCCTCGATATTTGCGAACTGTATAAATTTGCCCTCGGCGTCGATTGCTTCGATGTTGACCGTCACCTGCCGGCCTTGAACGTCGGCAAATACTTCGCAATCGGCCGACTGGGACGGTTTGGCCGCCCAGCGAACGGTCTGCTCCCAGAATCTTTCGAAGCCGCCCCACTGCAGCCAGCTCGAGGCCCATCGGCTGTCTACCGAGCTTGTGAACGCGGCACATCGACCGAGTCCGGACTGGCAGGTCGCTAGAATAGGATCAGCCTGAGTGCTGGATAGAACTACCTGATTAAGCCCTCCTTTGGGTCCGGTCACTACATAGCCGTCGAGGTTAGGCATAGTATTGGACAAGCCTTTTAAAATCTCACTTAGAGAATAACTGATTTGAGGTGAGAATGTCTCTTCGATAATCAAAGCACGCCGGACGACCTGTGCTTCCTTGATGAATATCTGGGGAAGCTTTTGCGGGTCCTTGACATCATAAAAACGGCCACCGGTCTTCTGGGCAACCGTCGCTAAGCTTTGTATGTCCATGGGGGAATGAGGAAAAATAGCTACGCCTGTACATGTAATGCCGGCATCTCTGCATTGATCAAGCAATTGTGGAGATGGTGCCATAGGGTCACCGTCACTGATTACGATAACGTGTTTTTGAGCGGCGTCACAACTCTTGAGCTTGTCATAGGCCTGCTGTAGGTGGTCATGGAGACTGGGCATGTCCCCCATCTGCATTTGTTCGATTGCGGTTATGACAGCTTCTTTGTCCCCCGCCGGAGAAAGAGGATAAACCCAGTCGCTCGGACCAGCCCAGTTATAAGCAAGTATGCCAACCAAATCCAGCCGGCTAAGGGTCTTCACCGCAGCCAGAGCGACTCTTGTGCCCCAGTAGTTGCCCTGCGGCATCTCGCAGGCGTGCATGATAAGCACCAGCGCGCCTTTGGGCAGTTGCTTTTTCTGTGGCGGGTCGAGATCGACAGGGAGAACCTCCGCCACCGGCGAACCGATCCACCCGCCGGCGCCGAAGGATTGAGGCCCGCCAATCATAATCAGGCCACCGCTAAGGTCAGTGACATAACGGCACAGCATTTCCTGCTGCTGGTACGTAAAGTTTCCGCAGCCGGTATTGACCAGTACGACGGCATCAGTACCCATCAGCATGGACAGATTGTCGGGGAACTCGGCCGCGGTTGTATATTTCACGTCCATATCGGTATTCTGGAGCGCCCGGCTCAAAGCTTGACTGGTCGAGCCGTCCGCATCGACCACGAGAATATTGCCCGGACCGGCGACATAAGTAATTGTGCCGGCGCGATTGTTTTGGACAATTCTGTCCTGCCACGGCTCATCGGGCATGAATACGGCCTCGAACTCGTGTATGCCGTTTGTGCCGACTGGCATCGAGATTGTCTCGACATTCGTGCCCGGCTCCAAATCCACCGACACAGCAATCTCCAGTGAGCCGGGGACAAGATCGACTGGCTCGCCGTTGAGATTCAATAGTAATTTGCCGCGGGCTCTCGTTGTGCTGTTGAGAATAAATCGTAACTGAATCGTCTGGCCGCTTCTTGCCCTGGCAGGAGCGGCCAAACGTTTAAAAATAACTTCATTATCATACGAGTATCGCAGCGGCAGCACATCTATTGGAATTTTGTTGGCCGCGGCGATTCGAGCCGCTTCTTTCAGGTCGCCGCCGGTTTCGTTGCCTTCGCTGACGAGCAGGATTCGAACCGCTGTCTCAGGAGGAGCGATAGCCATTGCCATTTGCACACCATCGGCCAATTTGCTCTGCTGACCGTTGAGCGTGGTGTTCCTCTGACGGATCACATTGTCACCGCCCGGCAGCTTGGAAATGCTGGCGGCCTCGGCGACATCAACGACGGCCAACTGGTCGCCGGCGGCCTTGTCTGCAACGGCCAGGGAAAGGTATTCCAAAGCTGACTTTTGAAGATTGGTCGGAATTGACTGGCTTCGGTCGATAACAGCAATTAAAGTCATACGCTTGCTTGTCCTGGTAAGCATGGGCCGGGCCAGCAAGGCAATAAGAATTATGATAACAAGGCAGCGCAGAACAATAGCCATCGCCTGGCGGACCGGCCCTAATGCGGCAAGGTTTCGCAGTCCGAGCCAGACTATCGGCACCAGCAAAATGCACGCTGATAGCCACCACGGCCTGCTGAAATAGAATCCATACGTATATATCATAGCTGCCACACCTGAACGCGATTATTACCCGCATCGACAATGAAGGCTCGATGTTGAGCATCAACCGCTACGCCCCAGGGATATGCTAGTTGCCCTGACTGTCGACCCGGCCGGCCGCAAACGGCAAGACTCTTTCGGTCCGGGCCAAACAACTGTAAACGATTATTTCCATACTCGCAAACAACAAGCGTCCCATCGTCCAGCAGCGCCAAATCGTAGGGATAACGAAGCTGGCCGGCGGACCGGCCGGCTGAGCCGATATATTCAAACAGATTGCCTTCGAGGTCATAAATCGCGATACGATGATTGCAGGCGTCGGCCACATAAAGGCATTTTCTCGCCGAGTCCACGCATAGAGCCGAGGGCCGGGCAAATTGGCCGGGTCCGTTGCCCGGAGAGCCGAAGCAGAACAGAAAATCGCCCTGCTCCGTAAAGGCACTTATCCGGTCATTGCCGCCGTACTCGCTGACGAAGATTTTATCGTCCTTTGAAAATGCTACATCGGTCGGATAAATAAAGCAGCCGTCACCTTCTCCGAATTTTCCGAATTCGTCGATTAATTTGCCTTTTGGTGAAAAGATAACGATACGGTGATAATGTGTGTCGGCAACATATAGATTGCCATTCGGGGCGACGCTCAATCCGGTTGGTTTGCCTGTTTCTATAAGAGGCATGTTTATACAATTGAGAAATTCACCTTCGGGGCTCAGCCTTTGGATCCTGCCTGTCTTATCGACAATGAAAAGCGACCCGTCACTGTTCAGATCGATGGCCCTCGGATAAACGAATTCGGCCTGTCCCTGTCCGGTTTGCCCAAAAGTATTCAACACTTTCGGTGAGTCACTTTGGGTAGGTGTCTTGTCACAGCCTGTCAAGACGCCGGCGGCGATAATTGCAAAAACCAACAGCCATCGGACACGTGTCAAACGCAGCAGCAGCACAACAATCACAGCAAAAAAGAGAAACATAAAAATCAATACAAGACACGAAGCAATCACCTGCTGGTCCCTGGCGTAGTGCATCTGGTTGAGCAGCCGCTGGGCGAAGTTGGGTAATCCTGCGGGCAGCAGAACCATAGTAGCGGACAATTCAGTTACGCCCAGCATTACAATAAGAATAAACGTGCCGATGAAAACAGGCCACGTATGCGGCAGATGCACATACCACCACGTTTGTAAGCGTGAGGCGCCATCGAGTGACGCCATTTCCGAAAGGTGCTCCCGATGTGCATATTGCGTCAGCAGCAGCAAAATCATAGCAATACCGGCAAAGCGTGCCGCCTGTCCGGTGGAGACAAGATACCAGCCTTGTCTTATTGCCGGAGTGACATTAAGGACAGCAAGCATTTTGAGCAGAGAAACCCCGACAAGAGATGCTGGGATAAACATTACGAAAAATACAGTGGTACGTAAGATTAATGACAACAATCGGTAAAAGCTTCCCCTGCCGGGTTCGCCCAGCGACAAGGCTCCAAAAGCAATCAAATACGCCAACACCGCTGCAACCGCTGACACGAACAGCGACCAGCCTAATTCATCCGGGTGCAGCCTGAGAAATTGCCTCAGTGCCTGGGTATCTGTCATATTGCCGATGAAAAACAGAAGCGGCAAAACCAATGATACTACAATCAAAGCCAGCACAATAATCCACTGCCGCTTGTACGATTCGAACTCGGCCGTTGTGGATGTAGCGGCCTGCGGGATCCACGAGCGGGAGCTTTTTCCAATTATAATCGCGAGCAACAAAGCAACGATTGTAACGGGCCAGGCCGCCCTGGCAACAAATCCTTCAGAACTGGTCAGCTCGTACAGCACAGCCAATTCCGTCCCGATGGTACGTATGCCGGCAAGATGAAAGGTCGCGAACTCGGACAGCGACAGAACAAAACACACGCTAAAGGCTATCAGCAAAGGACGCCCAAGCAGAGGCAGCGTAATCTTCCTGAATATCCCGAAGCTGCTCGCGTCGAGAGATGCACTGTCCCGGATTTGTCGATCTATGTTTCGCCACCCCTGAGCGAGCAATAAAGCGGCAAGGGGCCAGTACCAAAATATAAGGACCAATGATGAGGTGAAAGTGCCGACGAATCTTGCAACTTCGGGCCTGCCGGACAAGTATGCGCCGAAGGTTGTAGTCGGACTCAGCATCAGTGTCCAGGCGTAATAAAGTACATAGCGAGGCAAAACCAGCGGCATCAGCAGCAATAACAGCAGCAGGTCCCTGCGCGTTCGGCATGTCCCGAGCAGTTGCCCCGGAACCCATCCCAGAAGAACTGCGGCAGCCGCTATAGCGGCACTCAGGCCGAAAGAGCGAAACATGGAAATGTAAATATTGCCGGCAGCTTCCGGCACGGTGCTCGGAGATAAAACCTGCACGAACAGAACCAGCAGCGGCAACAAAATTATAACTACCCACAGAACCACAGAGGTTACTGTCAGTAACTTGCCGCCGATATTGTTATCATTCACCGTAGAACCTCCATCGCGGTCCGAATGGCCGCGGACAGATTGTCGGCGATCTTCTCGTAATCCAGGCTCAAATGCTTTGGAATAACATATCGTACTGATTCTTCGGCCAGGGATTCTCGGATCGGGCAGTTATGCGAATCACTGCTGAGAAGCATTTTCTCAAGCTGTTCACTAAGGAGAAATTCCATTAACTGCCCAGCTTCTTTGGAATTACCGCCACCTCTGATAAGAGCGGCTGTGTTCGGTATTGTCAGTACACCGTCACCTCCCTGATCGAGATAGTTCATCTCGACGGGCCAGCCGTTACGCTGAGCGGCATAAACGTCATCGGTGTCCGTAAAACAAACGTCGGCCTGCCCGGTTGCGACCATTCTTACGGCAGTGCTGTTGCCTGCGACCAGACGGATTTCGTTCGCTTTGAGTTCTTCCAAAATCCGTTTTGCCTGATCCGAATCATAATGAGCAAACCAGCTCGCCACATCCCCGCCGGTTGTTCCGAATTCGGGCTCAGCCATAACGACTCGCCCTTTCCATTTGCTGTCGAGAACATCTTCGAGGCACTTAGGTGCGTCGTCGGCAGCGATTCGTGTCGTATTGTATGCAATAACCCTTGCCCGTAGAGCAAAACCGTACCATCTACCTTTGGTATCGGCGTATTGCTCGGGCCAATCTTTCGTTGTCTCGCTTTTGTAACACGCCAGAAGTGACTCGCGCGCCAAGCGTATAGTGTGAAAAATCTCGTTCGACCAGAAGACATCGGCAACTGGAGAAGCAGCCTCGGCCCTGATTCGCTGAACCAGGCCGACCGTTTTGCTGGCTTCCGTATCGAAACGGGGCAATATATCGATGCCCGTTTGCTTCTCGAACTCGGCGATTATCGGCTCGGCAATTTCCTGATCAACCGAGCAATAAAGGACAACTTTTCTGTAGCTTGGCTGGGGGGATTTTCTGCAGGACGGTAAATAAAAGAAAAGACACGCCATGATAATTACAACAAGACAGGGAAAGACAATTGTTTTTATTCTTCGCATACCGGTAATTTCTTTGCTTAAGATTTTTACTCGTCCCCGGACTGTTCGAGCCTGCCGAAATATTTCTTTATCGCTTCTTCGTATTTGCGGGGGATTTCATTATCACTTATGGCCGCGGCGGCGCCATCACGGGCCGCCTGAACCACTTCTGTAAACTCACGCCTTGCTTCGCCTTTGATTTGAGATTCCTGGAAATACCAACTAGCTATGGCAGGCCCCTGACCGGGTTTGTTTTGCAAGCGGGTCCTCTCTGTGGATGTATCATCACCTGCCATTCCGCGGGGGCCGTAACCCACGCCCGGTCCTCCGGTACCGGGGCCATATCGGTCAGACAATCCTTCGGCAAACTCTCCCTGACCGCCAAACCCCTGGCCCATTCCTTCTCCCAGACAGGCGACGGCACGGGTGATTTCATCGAGGCTGGCCTGGGTGAGCATCAACTGCTGCTGTAGGGAATCAAATTCATTCAGTTGATCGACCGCAGCAGCAAGTCCGTCTCCCGACAACTGCCCTGCCCCTGCTCCGCATGCCGCCATCGCGCTTCCAAGGCCGGCACACATGCTTGCAGCCGAGCGAAATGCTGAAGCTTTGCGAAGGATATCTTCGATATTTTCAGCGGAAAGACCTTGCTTTAACAATGTCTGGCGTAACTGCTGCTCGTCAAGCTTGGCCAGCTCTTTATTTAAGCCCAGCTTTTCCAGCTCTTTTTCAAATTCCTCGTTCTTTTCAGCAAGTTCCTGGAGTCTTTTTGCCAAATCCTGCAACTGCCCTGTTAGTGCTTTTTGCTGCTCAGGGCTCAGGTTACCTTTGGCTAATTCTTTCTGAAGATCGCTTATAATATTGGATGCCTGAGAGAACTGGCCCTTAGCCAGTGCCAACCGCAGCTTTTGGGAGAAAACGTCGGATGAGCCTTTTAACTGCCTGAACATTTTTTGCAGTTGATTTACAGAATCAAGCTTCATACCGTGTTGCATCTGCTGGATTCTATTAGAAAGGTCGCCGAGCTGGCGGATTGCCTGCCTTTTGATATCCTGAGGCTTAGCATCTTTCGGCGTCTGGTCGAGTTTGTTCAGGGCATCGGCCAGTTCAGGCTCGCCCAACTGCTTTACTGCCAGCTTGACCGGATCCGCCGCATCTTTAATATCCACTTTGGTCTTTTCGAGCTGCTCGGCACGTTCTTGCTCCTCCTTGTCTTTTCTCAGGAATCCGAGCAGGTCTTTCTGCGGCATGAACGAGATTAATGCCGCTGCTATCAGCCACGTGCTGATTGCATAAATCCAGCACCTTGTAGGCCGGATGGGAAAATGACCCTGAATGCTCAGTTGTTCGGCTTTCTGTCGTGCTTCACTTCGAGCGGCATCAGCAAAAGGATCATCGGAACCGGTAAAGGCCAAAGTCGTGCTGAAACGTTCGCGAAGCTGGAGCCTCTCGTCGAGTAAAAGCGATACCTGCATGCGGCTCGGCTGTTTTAGCAGCCAGAGCAGCAAAATCAGGATGATTGAAGCAGCCGAAAAATATAAAATCGCCTGTGAATTGATGGATTTGATAACGCCCAAAGCCAGCAGGCGGTCGCTCAGGACCGCCAGCATTACGATAATCCCGACAGCAGTCAGAATACGTCCCGTATGCTTGAGCAGCAGGTTTATGCTGCATCTAAACCAAACGCTGCGAACCTTTTTTTCAAGTATTTCGAGCATTTGTAGGGCCTTTTGTGCCAAATCCTGTTATTAAAGTTCTACGAATGATGCAGAGTCCCGGTTCGCCCGGATAACTGTTCCTATTTATATATAGGCGCATACTGCTCAGGATGGTTACTCTATATTTCCATATTTTACAGAAAATTTACAATTTCCCGGCACATTTTACAACTGCAACTTACCCATTATAACAGCCATCGACAATCTAACAAGGTGATTTCTCACACATTTAGGGCTGATTATGTCGGATCATCTTACCACAATGAAAGTCACGTCCCAGGAATCCCCCTTCTCCTTCTTCACAGTCGGTATTTCTTTACCACTGTCATCGATTAAGTCTTCCCCGATACTATACACTACGAAACCAACCTCAAGTTTCTTATACCGCAACTTGTTACCGTCAAAAGGATCGATCTGTACGGCGTCAAGATAAGCCGGAACAAGGTCGGCAAGTTTGTCGGGTAGTTTGTTTGAAGCGAGACGATAGCGCTCGATTGCAAGAGCAGTCCTAGCGGTGCGCATTAAAGCAATAGTTCTTAAATCTAAGGTGCTAATTCTCGACAATGCAGGCATTATGATATGCAGTAATATATGAATTTGTGATGTTGATGTGAGCCTGGTGTTAATGGCTTTGAGCGCTTCCTGACGTTTGTGAAAAGGTAGCCGGTTACTCTTTATGTAACCCTCCATGATGTCAAGGTAGATAATTTCATCGGCATCAGCCAGACCTATCGCCTTGTATATCTCAACGATAGGCTTGGCAGGGATACCGTTGATAATATCCGGATCCATAAGCTCCGGCGCCTTGAAAAAACTTAATCCCATACAGCGTTCTCCAACGAACGCGCAGGACATGTCAGATATAAGCTCTGAATTGTGAACACAATCGATTAGCTGTATCAGTTGTTTATCAGTCGGTTCGATACGGTTGATGCAATATTCTATGGTAGTTGTAGCGAGATTTTGGCATGAGGTACGAGATAGTTGAGAAACCACTAATGGTTCTTTCGCAAGCGAACGAGCGATCCCAAAGATTGACATTGCCGAACGTACGGCTGATTCGCCATCTCCGTCCTCACTGTGTAAAATTGTCTCAAGTTTCAGCAACTTGACGCCTGTGCGAATTTCAGTCAAATGTGGTAACAGAGTATTGAGGCCAGCGTTTAAATCAATAGGAAAACGACTGTGCTCTATTGCAGCGCCGGCATGTAGCCTTTCAAGAGCCTCGTTGTTGTCGGCAATGTATTGTGCAATAAGAACCTTCATTTCTTCAGGCAGCGGTTCTGTGCGAGCAGGTAACTTTGCCTGACCGATAACCGGCAAAGGTTCAGATTTGTCTTTGTCCCATTTCTTGTAATAAGAGAAGGCATCTATGATCGTATAGGAGGCGTTCTCAACATTAGGCGGGATTTTGTACCACTGATCCAGCTCGGCACAAGTTACCGGGTAGCCGGCAGCACGGATGGCGCCAATTCTGGCTTGGAGCTTCGATTTCAGGCTTAGCCTGTAGTACACAAATACACCGATACAAATAAGAAGCAATATTATCAGCACGTGAGAAAATTTTAACCTGAAACGTTTTCCGGAGTTGGCTTCGTTTTCACTCATCAATAAGTCTTCCTAAAAAATATCCAGCACTTCGAACCAATGCTCATAATACCACAATTTTATCGGAATATGAAACGTATCTTTACTGCAGGATTTAACTTTCCATGATTCGCATAGGGTTGTACAATGAAACCAATAAAATTTTTCTTCACCATCGTTTGAAGGAGACGGCTGTGACAGGGAAAATGACAAGGCGCCAATTCTTAATCAGAAGCGCGGGCCTTGTCGCCTTCGGCTCAATTTTGCACGGATGCCATTCCAGCGGCTCACAAAATAAATGCAGCCCCAATATCGTTCTTGTCATGGCCGACGACTTGGGCTATGGCGATGTCGGATGCTATGGCTGCGAAGATATTCGCACACCGGCCATTGACAGTCTGGCAGCCGATGGAGTCAGATTCACAACTTTCTATTCCAACGCTCCCGAATGCACGCCGACAAGGACCGCCCTGCTGGCCGGCCGATACCAGCAACGTGTCGGAGGACTGGAATGTGCTCTTGGTATAGGAAATGTTGGCCGTTACGACGATGCAATTCGGCTGAGACGGACGAATGATATGGGCCTGCCGGCCGAAGAGACAAGTATCGCCCGAATGCTCAAAGATGCCGGTTATACAACAGCTATAAGCGGTAAATGGCATCTTGGTTACGAGCCGAAATTTTTTCCTCTGCGGCACGGTTTCGATTCGTGGTTCGGACCGATAGGCGGCGCGGTAGATTACTTCCACCACATCGAGTATACTGGTAAGCCTGCCCTATATGAGAACGACAAGCCTGTTGAACGCGAAGGCTATCTTACTGACCTGATTACAGATGAAGCGGTCAGCTTCATACAACTCAAAAGGAATAAACCTTTCTTTATTTATGTCGCTTACACTGCCCCGCACACGCCCTATCAGGGTCCTGATGACAAACAGCCCGAGCCGGTGCCGCAGGCCGACTACAACAAAGGCACGCGGAAAACTTATGCTGCGATGGTCGAGCGGATGGATCAAGGGATCGGCAAAATATTAAAGTCGCTGGATGATGCCGGATTGACGGACAGCACGCTCATTATTTTTATGAGCGACAACGGCGCCAACAAAGCCGGTAACAATTCGCCTTTCTCCGGCTATAAGGGCAATCTTTTCGAAGGCGGCATCAGAGTTCCATGCATTGCAAAATGGCCCGGTGTACTCGCCACTGGCGCAGTCTCGGACCAGCCCTGCATGACGATGGACTTTTCCTGCTCTATTGTAAGGACGGCAGGCACAAAGCCGCCCACCGGTCGAGCATTCGATGGCATTAATATTTTGCATGCTGTAGTGACAAACCGGCCAATCCAAAAACGTACGCTCTTCTGGCGGATTCGAAGAGGCAAGTGGACAAGAAGGGCTGTTCGGGACGGCTCTTTGAAGTATATACGCCTGCAGAACGACGACGATGCGAAGGAATATCTTTTCGACCTCGAACTCGATCCGGCGGAAAAGAATAATCTTCTTAACGAGCAGCCGGAAAATGTGCTGAGATTAAAAGCGCTTTTACATAACTGGGAGCAGAAAGTAAAACATAAACGATGAATATTATTAAAATATACATTTAGATTTAGTTTAAGATTGTCATGCTGAACGAAGTGAAGCATCTGGGATTTTAATGAGGATGGTTAGAACTTTTGGAGATTTCAAATGAACGATAGCATAAACAAAAAGACAAGGCGTGAATTTTTAAAGGATTCAACCGCATCTGCCGCAGCGGTGACATTAGGATTAAGTCTTGCCGGCAGTAACACAGCTCGGGCGGCGCGCAGCGCCAATGAAAAAATCCGCGTGGGCTTTATTGGCGTAGGCAACCGCGGCACGCAGCTTCTCTATGGCTTTTTGAAGCACGACGATGCAGAAGTTGTCGCCCTTTGTGATGTTTACGAACCATACCTTATGAGGGACTATTCTAAAGTCGATAAGGGGCTCCGCGATTCTTTGGGTGGCAGGATTCCCAGGATGACAGAGAAACTGAATGATAACGTGGCACGGTACAAGGATTTTCGCCGGCTGTTAGATCGCAAGGACATCGATGCGGTGGTTATTGGGACGCCGGACCATTGGCACGCCATCCAGACAATTATGGCCTGCCAGGCGGAAAAAGATGTCTATGTGGAGAAACCGCTGTCGATTACGATTGTGGAAGGCCGGAAGATGGTCGAGGCCGCCAAACGCTACAACCGGGTAGTGCAGGTCGGCCTGCATCGGAGATCATCCGAAACATACATGCAGGCGGTCTCAGACGTTAAGGCGGGCAAGATCGGCAAAGTCACGGTCGCCAGGGCCTATCGCATCAGCAACATGCATCCGGACGGCATCGGCAAATATCCCGACACCACGCCGCCGGAAGGTTTGGATTGGGATATGTGGATCGGGCCTCGTCTCGAACGTCCTTATAAAGACAATCTCGTCTTATACAAGTTTCGCTGGTGGCAGTCCTATTCGTCGCAGATGGCCAACTGGGGCGTGCATTATTGCGATGCAATACGCTGGGCTTTGGGCGAGCAGGCGCCGATCTCTATCTCCGCGCACGGCGGAAGATTCGCAATTGACGACGACCGAACGATTCCGGATACGATGGAAGTGATTTTCGAACTGCCCAAAGGTACGCTGCTTGTTTTCGGGCAATACGAAGCCAACGGCGGTCCGGCCCTCGTCGAGGGTGAAGTCGAGCTTCGCGGCACGCTCGGCAATCTCTGCTGCGGTAGCGAGGGTAAGAGTTGCAAAATCATACCCACCAGAGGTGGGCAGTTTCAGGACAGCAGCCTGAAAATCGAGCCGTCCGAGATAAAATCAATGGACGGCGACCTGACTGTCCAGCACATTTGCAATTTCCTCGATTGCGTAAAAAGCCGTCAGAAGACCAATTGCGATATGGAAACGGGTCATCGCTCGACGACCTTCGCCCTGCTGGCAAATATTGCCCTGGCGACGAAATCTCGAATCGAGTGGGACCCGAAAAATGAGCGAATTATTGGTAACAAAAAAGCCAATAATTTGTTACAATATAAGTACAGGAAACCATGGAAATTGGATTAGCAGGCCGAACAGATAACCGTCCTTGCGCATCCTGATAGATAAATAATAAAATTCCGGCAGGAGAAAAGGAACTGTTATGAGAAGATTAAGAGCGTTCACATTAATCGAGCTTTTGGTCGTGATCGCCATTATTGCGATTTTGATGGCGATTTTAATACCCACCCTTAACACTGCACGAGAACAAGGTAAACGTATGTCCTGTATGGGCAACCTTAAACAACTGTTGTTAGCATGGGATATGTATGCCTCTGACAGCGACGGAAAGATTGTTTTTGCAATGACCAGCTCAGCAGCGGAAACAGATCCAACGTATGGCGGCTCCAGCACAAGACCACAGAAGGCCTGGGTTTACTATATGGGAGCCAACGCAACGGAAGTGCAGCAACGTGAGGGTTTGCGCAACGGTGGCTTGTATGAATACGTCAAAGAAGAAAAGCTCTACAAATGCCCAACCGGCGTACGCGGCGAACTTATTACGTATTCGATTACCGACGCTATGAACGGCCATCGCGGCCACATGGAAATGCCTGCTAAGCATCCGATTATGATACGAACCGACATTAAATCTTCGGCACTGCGCATGGTCTTTTTGGATGAAGGCAGGCTGAGCAGCTCCAGTTGGACGCTTTGGTATGATCAACCGCGTTGGTGGGATCAGGTTACTAAACGACATGGGGTTGGCACGAACATCGGTATGGTTGACGGCCATATCGAATACTTCAAGTTTAGCGACCCCCGCACCCGCTGGATGGCCGAACACGAAAACTGGCAAGACCAGGGGCGGTTCGACGGGCAGGCCACTCAGCCAGGTAATCAAGACCTCTGGAAAATACAACGAGCCATGTGGGGAGGACTGGGCTACACCCCAAGCCAGTAAATATT
>JAFGPJ010000194.1 GCA_016936275.1 Sedimentisphaerales bacterium | reverse complement strand
ATGATTTTGTAACATGTCCTGCTATTAATATTTATCGTCAAATTACCCATTTTGAGACCAAATTTTCGATTTTGCAAAAGTTTAGTTTAAACTTAAATTCCAGCCACATGACCTTGCGGATCCAAATATTAGCCAAACGGTTCGTAAAGGAGTCAGGGCAATAGAGTTTGAAGTAAGCATACCAGATCAGCGTCTGTGGTCGCTGGAGGACCCGTATATTTACGAGGTAGAAGCTGTGCTGCTCGAGCCCGATGAAGATGAAGATCATGTCTCTACGTACTTCGGTATGAGAAAGGTCGGTATTGTCAATCTTCCCGGCACGGATTTCCCATACGTCGCATTGAATGATAAGCCGATATATCTGCAATTGACGCTGGACCAGTCCTATCATCCTGATGGTTTTTATACTTTCCCCAGCGATGATTTCATGAGGGACGAGATATTGCGAAGCCGGCGCATCGGCCTGAACGGAAATCGAATTCACATTAAGGTCGAAGTGCCGCGAAAACTGTATTGGGCCGACCGGCTCGGAGTTCTTATTATGTCCGATGTCCCCAATAGCTGGGGGCCGCCAGATGCCGATATGCGGAAGGAGTCAGAAACCGCGCTGCGAGGCATGATTCGCCGGGATTATAACCATCCGGCTATTTTCTCCTGGGTAAACTTCAACGAAACATGGGGACTGAAAACAGGAAGAAAGGGCTATATTCCGGAAACTCAGGAATGGGTGGCATCGATTTATCAGTTGACCAAAAAGCTTGACCCAACCCGCTTAGTGGAAGACAACTCGCCCTGCAACCTCGACCACGTCGCTACCGACATCAATAGCTGGCACGCATACCTGCCCGGCTACGGCTGGCGTGAGCTGCTGGAGCAGATTACCCGCGACACGCATCCCGGCTCGAAGTGGAACTTCATCGGCGGGCGCACCCAGGCCAATCAGCCCCTGCTGAACAGCGAGTGCGGCAACGTCTGGGGCTATGAAGGAAGCGCCGGCGACGTCGACTGGAGCTGGGATTATCATATTATGATGAATGAATTCCGGCGGCATCCAAAGATTTGCGGCTGGCTTTACACCGAGCACCACGACGTTATCAACGAGTGGAATGGCTATTATAAGTACAACCGCTCAGACAAATACACCGGCATACCCGAAATAATCGAGGGTATGAGCCTGAGAGACTTGCACGGGCAATTCTATCTGGCCTCGGAAAGAGAGCTTTGCCGGAATGTCAAACCGGGCGAGAATATCGAAGTGCCGCTTTACGCATCTTTCATGACGGATGCAGCGGTCGGCGGGAATTTGGTGCTTCGCGCCGAGCTGTTCGGATGGGATACATTAGGCCGCCGGGAGACTTACTCACAATACAAACAAACTGTACCTTACAATCCATGGATGAGTAAGGAGCTAAAGCCACTACCGGTGACAATGCCCGACAAGCCGGCGCTGGCCGTACTAAGCCTGGCCCTGGAAGACGGCTCGGGAAACGTACTGCACCGCAACTTTACAACGTATTTAGTATCGAACGGCGAGTCACCACGTGAAGAGACAGTCACTACAAATTCCGGAAAAATCAAAGTAGTTCGTTTTGCCCCGAACACTTTCAGGAAGGCCGAATGGTCCGTTAAACAGTGGAACGTGCTCGATGGGCTGAAAGTAAACGGTGCCGGAGCAGGGTATTTCGAATATTCTCTGCCGTGGCCGGCCGGTCTGAACATCAAAGATATCGACGAAGCCGGATTCCGCGTAGAGGTTTCAGCAAAGCAGCTCTTCGGCAAGGATAGAGAAGGGGCACACACACAGGGAGGCGATTTCATGCGGGGCAAAGGAACGCACGATCCCAGCTCGAATCCTAATTCTTACCCGATGACGGACGAGACTCTTTACCCAAGCGCCGTTCGCATACGAATTGCCGGACAAAGCATTGGGGCATTCGATCTACCCAATGACCCGGCGGACCATCGCGGCATACTTTCCTGGTGCAACCAGAAACGCGACCGAAAGCTGCGTGAAGCCGGCTCATACGGATACTTGGTTAACGCTACAATTCCAAAATCCATTTTGCAAAAAGCCGCGGCTGAAAAAGAAATAGTCTTGAAACTTGAAGTCGACGAGGCACTGCCGGGAGGCCTTGCGATTTACGGCGAACGGTTCGGCCGGTACCCCCTCGATCCGACTTTAGTTCTTGTATTGAAGAATTGAAAGACTCGCGACCATCCCCAAAGCCTGCGGCTTTGAGGCTGCCACTCGGCTCAGTCCTGTCTTGTTGTGTGGCAGCCTCATCCCGATTGTCGTTATCGTGATGGGGATGGCTACTTCCTGGTAAAACACGTACTGCTGGGGATGACTATCAGAGCGTACAACATGTACGCCGCACTGAGCGGAAGAACCTCACCCACCCTTCCTGCAGCCAGCCATTGAAGTAGCGAGGAAAATCCCCAATAAAAACAAAATCACCCAATTTTTCATATTCTGAGTCCTTCCTTCATTAAATCTATTTTAACAGAACAATGCTATAGTACATTTCCCTTGAGATAAAGTAAAGGACAATGAGGATTTATTGACAATTCTGTTCGGGCAGGTATCATAATTCGTGGATTTGTAGAGTGGGCAAATGTCGCTTTTGCCCACACGGAACGCTTAACGATGTTTGCATTGCCTCAAGCAGGCAGAAGGGACATTTACAATGGAAAAAATGAACAGGCGGAAATTTATTGGTACGACAGTGGCCAATACTATGGCTATGACAACAATACTATGCGGGGCCTCTGATAACACAGCAAAACCAAAGTTGAAAACCGGTCTAATCGGCTGCGGGTGGTACGGCATGGTGGATGTGAAAGCGGCATTCAAGGTTGGGGGTGTGGAAATCGTCGCTCTATGCGATGTGGACAGCGAGCACCTCAAGAGCAGTGCGGATGAAGTTGAAAAGATACAAGGCTCACGACCTAAAACTTACAAATCTTATCAGGAGCTTCTCGATACCCCGGGGTTAGAATCTGTGATTATCGCAACGCCGCCGCATTGGCATGCGCTGATGTTTATTGCCGCTTTGGAAAAAGGACTCGACATATATTGCGAAAAGCCGTTATCCTACGACATAAACGAAGGCAAGGCAATGGTAGCAGCGGCCAAGAAATCCGGCCGGATAGTACAAATCGGTTTCCAGCGACGCAAGAGTAAAGCAATCCAACAGGCCCGGCAGTACATTCAGGAAGGCAACATAGGCAAAATCATCCAGGCCGAGGCCCAAATTCACTATACAGCCGAAATGCGTGACACTACGCTGCAGGAGCCGCCGGCGTCATTAGACTGGAACTTGTGGTGTGGGCCGGGGCCAAAGTTGCCATACTGCCCGCAAATCGGGCATTTCGCGTGGAGACTGGAAAAGGAATCCGGACACGGCCACCTGGTTGACTGGGGCATTCATCTGATCGACGCTACGCGCTGGATTTTAGGAGAAAAAATGCCGCGATCAGTACAGGCTGCCGGCGGGATTTACTATTTCAAGGACAAAATCACTACGCCCGATATACTGACTGTCCACTTCGATTTCGATGCTTGTCCGGTAATCTGGCATCATCGTATGTGGGGGGCACAGGAGTACGATCCTCAGGTTTCAAACGGCATTTTCCTTTACGGCGAAAAGGGGACTGTTTTTGTAACTGACAGAAAATGGGTCACCATTCCAAAGGGCAGAGATTCGCAGCAAAAAGTGAACGAAGTCTCTGCCGACATGGGCACCGAACACATGGCGGAATTCCTCGAAGCCGTACAGAGCCGCAAGCAGCCTATCTGCACAACCGAAGAGGGATATTATTCTACCGCTACTGTTAAACTGGCTATGATCGCCTACAATGTAGAGAGCAAAATTACCTGGGACCAGGCGTCTCAGACGATAACCGGCAATCCCAGGGCCGCCAAGCTGATGCAGCGAGATTATCGTAAGCCCTGGAAGCATCCATATAAAGGATAATACAAGCAATACAAGATTGTCCGCACGTTACTTTGGACCCTGAAATTTGCAATTTTTTGTTCTAAAAATGAACTTTTCACGGAGTGAACCGTAAAGAAATAAATACATATTTTAAGCGTTCAAAAGCCCATTTTTTTCAATCGGGCACAAATTGGGAAATGTATTGGTCTTAAAGGCAAGATTT
>JAFGPJ010000193.1 GCA_016936275.1 Sedimentisphaerales bacterium | reverse complement strand
GATACAACCGCTCGAAATTCATTGACGTCTGCGGATGGCGGTATATACATCGGTGATGATAAGAACTTTACTCCCGGTACTTTCTTTTCCGGCCTGATCGATGACGTTCGTATATATGAACAGGCCCTAACCGCAGAAGAAATCGCAACCCTGGCACAGTAGCCTACTTTAGAAGAAAGAAAAAAACCGCCCAATATTGACAAAGGGCCGACAGATTAAGATATTGTCGGCTCTTTTGTTATCTGTGCCGAATGTGTTTGCTTCGAGCCGGAGTAACAGATATAATTTAACAATAGCCTTGACGGAGCGATAAAAGGCAGAACAAATATGCAAAAATCCGGAGAGTTTTTTCAATAACTTCATAATGATTGCCGAAACAATAAAATGTAATTATCTGAAGCAGTTTTAATTACAAGGCTCTGCGATGGTAACGAAAGAACAGGTTGAGCAAAAAAATATCCAGCTCCAAAAAGAGCTGGCTTTAATCGACAAAGATATAATCACCCGGTTTCCATTGAGCGACTATTTAAACACCATAAAGCCTAACACGGGATTCGGGAAACTATTGCAATTTTATCGAGCGAGAAAGCTCAGAAGAGCATACGAACAGATAAAATCACAATACGGCACCCATGCTTTGGCGCTTTATTTAAAGCTGGCCCTTTGCTGCTTTATCAGTGATTCTCTGGAGCGTATGAGCCATAAAAAGCTGCCGGGTGAAATAGTGCATTTGTACCATGAGTGGTTCGAATGGGTGCTGGATGATTTTTCCAAACAGCCCGATGATTACTACAATCACCGCTGTATATCTTTTGTCTATGACGTAATGATATGCTCCCTGAGGTATATCCCGATAGGAGGCGCCTGGATCGTCGAAATTCGCAAAGTCGGACTGCGTCCTTTCTTCGGCGGCGGGGTAAAACAGTTTTTCAGCTACTTATATTGTATCATTTTCAAAGCTCATGGATTCTCGCCGTATATAGCAACGCACACAGCCGAACGAACCCTGCAACACTTCAATGAGCACGAAATGAATTTGGTTTATCAGAGAATCGCAGAGCTAATGAAATTGAATCCGAAAATAAAAGGATTTTATCGCAGAAGCTGGTTTCTGGACCCTCAGCTTGAGGACATAAGTCCATGGCTCGGATATTTGAGAAAAGTGCCGCAGCAAAACGGAGTGAAGCTTTTTCCTGTCGGGACGACGAAAAAAGATATCGGATATGCAATCGCCGCCTCACGCACAAGAAGGCGATTATACGAGAGAGGTAAATATCTGCCGACCGCCCATGCTTTTATATGGCCAAGGAAAGATTTCCTGCTCTTCGCAGAAAAAAACAAATAGATCACAAGTTAATGCCGATATCACCGACTTTATCTTTTCGCATGCTTCCAAGTCTGCTATAATTGCCCGGCATCAATAAGGTATAAATAAAGGGAGCGTAATTATGATTATGCGTAGACGAGATTTTTTAAAGGCTGCCGGCAGTATGATGGCTCTGGCAAATGTATCAGACCCAAACGTATCGCCTTCAAATGCCGCTGCTGTAAGCTTGGCCGTATCAGAGAGCAAACAAACATCGATGGAGGTTCAAGGGCATAAAATCATTATTCAAACGCCTACCCAATTGGCGGTTATCGAAAAGGGTTTTCTGACCTCGCTAATAAGCAAAAAGACTTCTGAGCGGTTCATCAATGACGTGGCAGTTAATAAAGCAGCAGCGCTGCAGCTTATCTATCGGGGCAATGAAATAATTTCCATCGATGAAAGCAAGTTCGGCAATATTACGACCCAGCAAATCTCCCCGCTCAGAGCGGAGATTGTTTTTCACAGTTGGGACGGCGACGGCGTCATTTTGGTATCCGTGGAGCCTGAAAGCGGTGCTATTCTTATCGAACCGTCGGCTTATTCTTCCCGTCCCGGAGTGTTAGCTTGTCGATGGAACATGGCCGGCATTCGTCCGGACCTCGAACTTGTTGCTCCTTTCTTTCAGGGCATCAAACTCAAGCTGGATGATTCTCTGATTGCAAACACGCACTGGGAATGGCCGTTCTTTTGGGAGGCAGGATTGGCGATTATGCAGTCGAACAAAGGGGGTTTCTGGATTCATACGCAGGACAACCGTTATAGATATAAAGCACTTCAGGTGGGATCGGGAGCACAGAAAAACCACTTGGGATTCGATACTCAGGCATACGGCCCGATAGATGATAATTTGAGTGCCGGCGGACTCGTCTGGCGCATCAATGTATTCGAGGGTGACTGGAAATTTCCGGCGGAACTTTACCGCGGCTGGTTGTGGGATGCCTATAATCTGCAGCTCGAGGAGCAAAAGCGCCGGGACTGGACAAGGGACATCAAATTTGCCGTTAGCTGGTGTCCCGGCGAAGCAAGCATCCTGGATGCGATATCAAAAAAGGTTAATCCAGAATATTGCCTGATTCACTATCCGAACTGGCGCACGGACCCCTATGATGAGAATTACCCCAACTATGTACCGAGCGAAGCAGCCAAAACCTTTATCAAAAAAGGCCTTTCTATGGGCTTTCGAATGATGCCGCACTTTAACTCAATCGATATGGACCCGTCGAATCCAGCTTATGCTTATCTGAGAGATTTTCAATACCGAGGAATCGAACGTAAGGACTTACGCGGGTGGAGCTGGTATCAGGGACGCGGCCTTGGCGTGCCGGAATCCAATGCGAGCAGATTAAACAACAGGGACAAAAAGGTCATGGTCAAGGTGCATCCCGGCCTGAGTATGTGGCGATCCATCCTGGGTCAAAACATCCTTCAGGCCGCCCGGGAATTAGACCTCGAAACGGTCTTTATCGACGTGACACTTGTCACTCATAATCTGTACAACTGTTTCGTTGAAGCAACAACACCCACTGAAGGCATGAAAAAAATCATTAGTCATGTGGCCTCTCTGGGAGAAGGGCTGGTCGTCGGCGGCGAGGGACTAAATGAAATCACAATGCAGGGACTATCCTTTGCCCAGGCCCATCTCTTTAAGAGCTGGCAAAGCTCCATTGAGGGATTGGAAAGAACCGGCGGATGCAAGCTCAATGATTTCCTTTTTGGAAAATTGTGCCGGACGTTCGGGTATTCCGGTCTTTCAGGTCACAATGAGGACCACGCGCTGCGGATGAAGATGCATCTGGAGCATGGAGCCATTCCAACCGTTACTATTCGTTCAGCAAAGGATATTGAATCGCCGAATCCATCTGTGAAACAGATGCTGGACTTAGCGGGAAGTTAAGGACAATGACTGTCGCGGGTATTCACAACAAGGTAGCTGCAATTATAGCTCTGCTGCTGATTGCAGGTGTCTGCCCCGCCGAGTACGATCTGTACTGCATAGGCAGCAGCTACATTATCGACCATCTTTACATTCTATCCATGGCCGAATCGGCGGGTATCAACCTGAAAGCGGGCCGCAGCGAGATATACGGTAACATGCGCAACATCCGGGTGCTTGCCGAAAAAAGACCGATGAACTCAGCCAACCCGCTCCATGAACTATCTACCGGCACGGCCGGCGTTTTAGCAATGACTGCGACGCGTCCCTGGCTCTACACCGAATTCGAGGCCGGGGCCTGCGCCTATTTCAGCAAACTGCTACTTGAGAACAATCCGGACGCTCGTATTTTCATCCATGATTACTGGACAGTTTTGCCGCCGGACAGGTCACTCTATCCGGAGCTGCACGGCTGGGACAACGTGCGGGGCATGCATCTTGGCGCTGTTAAGATTATCAACCTGATGGCCAATGAACTAAAACATAAGGTGTATGTTGTACCTGTAGGTGCGGCCATTCAGATGATGAGAGAAAAAATCGCCGCCGGTCAGCTCCGCGAGTATAAAGATCCTAACGATGTGATAAGCGACGATATTCATCTTAGCGAAATAGGCCGTTACGTTCAGGCCTGCCTTACATTTTGTGGGGCTTACCGGTATGATGTGCGGAAACTGCCGGGCGATGTTGTCGGCGGCAGGGACCGGCGCAGGCTGAAGTTCGATCCTCATGATGCAGCGGTTATACATGAGGTAGTTTATGAAACTATAAGAAATACGCCGTACTCAGGATGGTATAAAGATGAGCCGGAAAGCCTCGATGCTTATATGGAACATCTGAAGGCCGGCCTGAAAAACTGGGAGTCCTTCGACAAGTTTTATCCGGCTTCCGGCACCGGCTCATTCGAGGGCGATAATGGAATTGTATGGAGTTACACCGACATTGATTCCAGCAAAGACGAGGAGACCATGACCGATGCCTTTATAATTATGCGGCAAGGTTCATCCCTCTCGGCAACCATTCCCGGCGGTATCGGCGATCTGCATTTTGCTATGCATAAAAACGCTGAAATTGAAGTGATAGTGGACGGCAAATCAATGGGAACATTCAAACCCGTACGCTGGGGCGGCTGGAACAACCATTATTTCAAGATTGCCGATTTGAATATGAAGAGGGACGTGAAAATTGAGTTTACCTGCAGGAGCAAAAAAGCCGTCATGGATAACATCTCATGGACTGTCCCTTAGCTGATGTCAGGTGCGAAAGTCTGGACAATGCCAATGGATTATTGTATAATACTCAGGTATTCTTAAGAATCCGCTTATGCTGTTAAGAGTATTCTGATGAAATGCAAGATTATATTTTGTGCCGTAATCCTGATATCATCGGCAACATTCGCCGATCTTCCCTCGCTCGAAACCCTCTACAGCGGCGTTTTCACTGAGTCCCTCAAAAATCTGCCCGCCGAGTTCGACAATATCGAAGAAATCATTTTCGTCCAGCGAGGTGGATACGAAGATCCGCACTGGTATGCAAATATTGCCTACTTCTGTGACAATGAGAACGAGCCTGCCTATACGACGGGTGCACAGCTTTGCAAATTAAACTTAAAGACCGGCGAGATTTCTGTCCTGCTGGAAACGGAAAAAGGCTGTATCCGCGACCCGAAGGTCCACTACGATGGAGAGAAAATTATCTTTGCCTGGAGAAAAGCCGGCCGGCAAAATTACAATCTCTACGAGATGAATGTCGATCGCACCAACATCCGGCAGATTACTTCTGGCCCTTTCGACGATTACGAACCTGAATACCTTCCCGACGGCGGCATAGTTTTCGTCTCGACTCGCGCCCGGCGATGGGTCGGCTGCTGGATGACACAGGTCGGCACAATCCACCGCTGCGACAGTGACGGCAAGAACATTCAAATGCTCTCATGCAACATCGAGCACGACAACACGCCTTCCGTATTACCCAACGGGCAGATACTCTATATGCGATGGGAATACGTAGACCGCTCCCAGGTCGAGTTCCACCACCTCTGGACGATGAACCCGGACGGCACAAATCAGGAGATATATTACGGCAACGAAGTTTCATGGGGAGTTTTCCTCTCCTGCCGGCCTGTTCCCAACGATGAGCGCGTCATGGGTATTTACTCGCCGGGTCACGGACACCGTGATCATTACGGCTGGCTGTCATTTTTCTCCAGAAAATACGGCCCCGATGATCCGCGAGGGCTCCAGCATATCGTATTTCCCGGGGGCAAGGGAATGCTTGCCGACCCGTGGCCTTTAAGCAGCGAAACCGTGCTCGCCGCCGAGCTTGGCAAATCCCGGCTTGTTTTCGTTACGAAGAATAAAAACGACGATAAATACACGCCCTACGCTATCTATGAAATAAAAAACAACGACAAAAGAAAATGGCTCACGCAGTCGCCGCGCCCCATTATTAAGCGTCCCCGCGAAAGAGTCATCGCAACCCGTTCCGATACGACCAACCCCACCGGGACGCACATAATGGTTGACATCTATAATTCGCAGAACTTAAAAGGAATAAAGCGCGGCGAGATTAAAAAACTGCTCATTATCGAGACACTCCCCAAGCCGGTCAATTTCTCGGGAGGGCCGGACACGCTGAGCTTTCTCGGCTCATTCAATCTCGAGCGAATTCTCGGCACGGTCCCCGTCGAGCCTGACGGCTCGGCATACTTCGAATTGCCCGCGAATCGTCCGGTCTTCTACGTCGCTCTGGATGAAAATGACCTTTCGTGCAGGCGAATGCAGAGCTTCACCTGCTTAAGGCCAGGTGAAACAACTTCCTGCATCGGATGTCACAACTCGCGTAATCATTCGAACGCCAACATCGGCAGCGCTATACGGGTAAAGGCATTACAACGTCCTCCCTCGAAAATCGAATCGATTGAAGGCGTACCTGATGTGCCGGATTTCATTAGGGATGTCCAGCCGGTCCTCGACAAATACTGCACAGAATGTCATAACACCGAAGATCGAAAGGGACGCCTCTGTCTCGAAGGTGACATGGGAGTCACTTACTCAATCAGTTACTACTCGCTTACCATGAGAGAACAAATCGGCGACGGCCGGAACGGCCTCGGCAACCAGCCTCCGCGCTCTCTCGGCTCAAGCGCTTCACAACTGCTTCGCAAGCTCGAAGGCAGTCATTACGATGTAAAGGCTTCACGAGAAGACTGGCTGAAAGTCTGGGCATGGACCGAAGCTGCGGCACCGTTTTGCGGAACTTACGGCGGTCTTCGAAATCAGAAACAACAAAATACGAAAGCCGGCATATTCGTAAGGCAGGCCGGCAGCGTTCTCCACAAACGCTGCTACTCATGCCACAATCCCAACGGAAAAGGCCCGCAGAATCGACTCGTCGAAAACTTCGATGTGGAAGAGCGGAAAAAGCTCGTGGCTCGTCCCACCGGCCAGTACGAACGCCTCGTCCTAAAAGATGACCCGGCACGCTTTTATTCATGGGACGTATTGATAAACGCAACCCGGCCCGAAAAATCCGCCGTCCTGCTGGCGCCGCTCGCAAAGCAAGCGGGTGGATGGGGAGCATGCCCCGACGTCTTCAAATCAAAAGACGATCCCGACTATAAAATAATGTTAGCTGCCGCGGCAAACTGGCAGGCCGAGTGGCAAAAATCGCACGCATTCGGCTCACCCACCTTCCATGTCAACCGGCAATATATCCGTGAAATGGTGCGTTTTGGAATCCTGCCGGTAGATACTCAGCCGGAGAACGTAGATCCTTACGAGATCGATCAACAATACTGG